>CAZKZG010000020.1:0-6671 GCA_964557215.1 uncultured Candidatus Nitrosopelagicus sp.
TTTTCCAAACCAACTCATTCACCTAATTTTAATTTGATTATTTATTATTATATTTTTAATCATGAATAATTTTTCTAAAAAATGATTATATTGACATTCAAAATCAATCTATTCAAATGATTAAAAATCAAAAATTTGAGCAAGTGATCGGAGATATATTTAAAATTAATTCCAAAATTCGCTATGTGTCAATTATTGATTTAAACGGAAAAATCACTGCGTCTGAAATGAAACCTGACTTACAATCACTTTTGAAAAAATCTAACAAAGTAAAATTTTCTAAACATGTTGCTCTTAGGAGAAAAATGAGACAAGAATTTGATAAGAAATTAGGTAAAGTAAACTATGTACATGTCGAACGCGAAAATATTACCCAGTTGGTTATTTATTCAAAAAAACATTCATTTTTTATTACAATTGAACCTGAAATTACTAGTGATGTGAAATCAAGAATTGCAATAAAAATCAAAAAAATTATTTCAACATTAAAATAATATCGGTCGTAGTAACATCATGTCAACAAAAAAAATACTTATTGACGAAATGGACGACGGGATGGATGAAAAATTATCTGATTTAGGATTTGTTGCATTTAGTGTAAAGAAACTACGCTCTGAAGGTGAAAAATTACATACCGATTATTCTATTATTAATTATGCAAAGGAAAATGAAATGATACTTGTCACACGTGACACTGAAAGTGGTCAGGCATGTGCTGAAAATGATTTACCATGTATCTTACTTGATAATAACGAAATATTCAAGATTGTTTTAGAAAAATTAAAGAAATTTTGATTTTTTACGAATGATTTTAGCCTTGAAATTTACAAGTCTAAAATATATTGTGCGTTAGAAGATAATTCATCTATGAATGTTGGAATTGCTGGAACAGGTTTAACCCCATCATCACAGAATAATCTTAAAAAAATCTTGGATGATTCTGGAATTGAATATTCTCAAATTGGTTCAAAATCCAAAACTCGTAAACCTGACTGTGTAATTGTGTTGGGAGGAGATAGAGGGGTTCGAAATTACTTTCATCGAACATTTGATGCAACTATCCCAGTTTTAGGAATAAATGAATCTGAGTCAAATGGATTTTTAGCACAAATTGATCTCAAAGAATTTGCAACGTATGTAAAAAAATTAAAAAAGTTAAATTTCAAAATTGAAGAAGTTACTAGACTCGGTGTAAAAATTGATGGAAAAAATGTTTATCCCGTTCTAAATGATGTTGCGGTATTTTCTTCTAGAAGTGCAATGTTAATGGAACACACTTTGCGTGTTAATGGTGATGAAGTATGGCATGATAGTAGTGATGGCATAATTGTTTCCACACCAATTGGCTCGTCTGCATATTCAATGTCTGCAGGAGGGCCTGTAATTTTTCAAGACTCACCAGTGTTTGGGATAATTTCTGTTAACTCATTAGATATTATTAGAAGACCATTAATTGTCTCAAATGAAAGTGTTATTGAAATTGATGAAATATCTGCTCGTTTACAATGTGAAGTTGTTTTAGATGGTATAGATAGGTATAAGGTTAAAAATAAAGTTGAGGCAACAAAATTTATTCCATCTGCAAAAATTATTAGATTAAAAAAAGATTCAACTGCAATTTCTGCATTAGCAAAAAAAGTTCAGTTGGCTGAAGATCTGCATAATATGCCCCCAAGCTCAAAACTGTTACTAAAAATCCTGGAATATGAAGGTTCAATGACACAAAAAGAATTAACAAGCAAAACTATGCTTCCAGACAGAACAGTACGTCTTGCTATGAGTCATCTCTTAGAAAAGGGGTACGTCAAAAGAAAGATTTCAATTCGCGACTCTAGACAAAAGATTTATGAAATAACAAAACTTGATTATTAAAAAATCAAGTTGATGATCTATCTTTTATACAAATTTTGTTAGTATGTTTTACCTGGATTATGTGTGACTCTATCTAACCTTCTGCGATAAGCCACTAATCCAAGGTAATTAGGTTAAATACTAAATTTGCAAGCATAAAAAATGAATCTAAGATGTACTTCATGTGCAAAATATTGCTGTGATGACAAGAAATGTTCATGTTCATGCCATAAAAAATCCTTCAATAGATCAAATCAATATCTATCAAATGTGATGGATGGATTATTAAAACAGAACATAACTCCCACAAAAAAAATGGACCTTGGTTGGCACACAAGCCTTCTTAACTCCATGATGAAATTTGAATAAGAAAATCTCTTAAACTAAGTCTTAGTTATTTATTTAATGAGTAATTCAAAATTTATCGTTATTATAGCTATTTCTGCAGGGGCAGCTGGGATTTTAGCTGCAGTCTTTCTTCTTTTTCCCACTAATACAACATCTGGTGAATACGGAATAATGGTTGATCCAACAAAGGAAAAACAAAGTCTTTTCATTATGGCACGAGTTTCAATTGAAAATACTGGAACATTACCTCTAACTAATGTTCGTGTAAATTTTGGTGATGGTGAAATACTTGCACTTGGAACATTAAAACCTGGCCAAGACATTATTGTTTCACCACCAGCAGGAAATTCATTACAATATGTTATAGTTACTTCCGATGAAGATATCTACGTAAGTAAAGTTTACAGAGAACCAATAGCTATGCCTGGTATGATGGGATCCTAAATGAAATTTCTTACTTCTGGTAAAGTAAAAGATGTCTATGAGATAGATAGTGATACATTACTTTTCAAATTTAGTAATCGTGTATCAGCATATGATGTGAAATTCAATGATGAAATTCCAAAAAAAGGTGAGGTGTTGTCAAAATTTGCAGAATTCTGGTTTCAAACTTTAGGCATCCCAAATCATTTTGTTAAAACAAAATCTGATACAGAAATAATTGTAAAAAAAATGGAAATGTTACCAATTGAATGTATTGTAAGAGGTTATTTTTATGGGAGTATGGTTTCAAGATGGAAGAACGGTGAAATATCGTTGCCTGATGGTGTATCTACTGAATTGGCAACAAAATTATCAGAACCAATATTAGATCCTACAACAAAATCTACACACGACTTACCAATAAACCGCCAGCAATCTATATCACAAAATCTAGTCACTTCAGCAGAATTTGATTGGTTATCTCAAAAATCCATTGAAATTTATAATAAGATGGCAGATGTTTCTGAAAAAGCAGGGTTCATTCTTGCTGATTTAAAACTTGAATTTGGAAAATTAGACGGTAACATTACTTTAGGTGATTCAATTGGACCAGATGAATATCGATTATGGCCTAAAGATTCCTATAAGGTCGGAAAGATTCAGGAAGCCTATGATAAGCAATTACTTCGTGACTGGTTAACTGCTAATGGATACCAAAAACAATTTGATGATGCACGTAAACGTAATGAAAAACCAACAGCACCTAGTATTCCTGAAGAAATTATAGATAAAATGACTAAACGTTATGTCACTGCATACGAACGTACGACTGGTAAATTACTATAACTCGATTTTTCATTTGTGTTAAAGTCTAACATTCCCTATTTTGCATGGTATTGTAGGTGTTTTACTAACATTTCCAGAAGAATTACAGAAATCTTTGATTTTTTAATTTTTTTGTATTGCTATCAATATTCTAGTAACAATACAATATTATATCATTATGCTATCAAATAATTAGTAGTATAAAAAAATTAATGCGATAGGACAAAAAAATATGATATTATCAACTTTTAGCTTAGATCTAAATAATATTGTGTATGTCAACACTATTGGAAAAACCAATTTCAGTAAACCGAATATTGCTTACAAGTATTGACCATGCTAAAGCAATAGAAGACCCTGCCAGGGCAAAAATTATACAGATGCTATATAACAGAAATCTAAACGCAGAACAAATCACACTTCAATTAAAGAAATATGGGCATAAAAAAGCACTTACAACAATAAGGCATCATTTAGACATCTTGAAAGAATCTGGTTTAATTGAGATTGTCAGAATTGAAGAAAGTCGAGGCGCAATAATAAAATTTTATGGCACCTCAACTAAATTACTGGATTATGAAACTCCCAAAGATTTTGATGAAAAATATTCTGGATTGATCAAATCTACATCAACCAAATTAGAAAAAATTGTTAATTCAATGTCTAAAAAAACTTCCAAAAATACTAAATCTGAAACTAAACGTGAATTTAATCAGTATTTGATGATGGAGATAGTCAATCGTGCTATGACTAGTGTTTTAGAATCAAAACTTAGGAGACCTCTATAATCATATTTCCTTTTGTCTTTGGGTCCTGAAGTATTTTAACAAAATCCCTTGGCATATCACTAGATGCCCTGTCACATTTTATTGCAATTGTTCTAGAGCACGTAAAGGCACTTTTTCTTAAAACGATATCTTTGGTATGTTTTAGTGACAATTTCTCTGACCCATACCCATTAATTATGAACTTTTTATCATTTGCCTCAATGGAAAACAAAATTTTTGTTTTTGGGTTTTGTATTTTTTTCTTCATTTTTTCAGGCAAATCTATGCATGAAATATCTGCACCGACACCTACTATACAGTCACCATTTGTTGTT
Organism: uncultured Candidatus Nitrosopelagicus sp.; assembly: GCA_964557215.1. Classification (GTDB taxonomy): domain Archaea; phylum Thermoproteota; class Nitrososphaeria; order Nitrososphaerales; family Nitrosopumilaceae; genus Nitrosopelagicus. The sequence continues at coordinate 4,550 of CAZKZG010000020.1, forward strand.
AATTCTGAATCTTTTGTGATTTCTATTGTTTTTTCATGAAGGGAAAGTATGTTCTTATGGCCCAAAAATGGCACAGTAATTTTCATAGTTTTTGTTGATATAAGAGAAATAAATATTAGATTTTATTTAATTTAACATGGATTCTAAAGTAGAAAAACTGCTTAATGGGAAAAATCTAGTTTTTTTGGCTACTATCATGGCTGATGGGTCACCTCAAGTTACTCCAGTTTGGGGAAATTTTGTGGAACCATGCATTTTGATAAATACTGCAGAAGGTAGACTAAAACACAAAAACATACTTCGAGATCCTCGTGTTGCAATTTCTGTAGTTGATGCAAAAAACCCCCTTGAAATGACGTCAATTCGTGGAAAAGTTATTGAAATATTACCTGACTATGAATACAAACATGCTGATTTTCTTACAAAACAATACACGGGAAAAGAAACATACCCATTCAAACGTCCAGGAGAAAAAAGAATTACACTCAAAATTGAACCTGAAAGAGTTTTTGTTCTTCCTGAATTGAGAATGTCTACCGACTAACCAAAATCAATATTTCTAAATTCGAATTTAGAAATATATAATATCTAACAGCCTAGATTAACACATTCCTTAAAGAGAGTTTGTGAATAACTATGGCATGAATCCAGACGCAAATAAGAATGGAATTTTTTCTTTGGCTGTTGTAAAATAGGTAAAAAAGAGGGGTTGAGCGTTTATTCGTAAGTAATAATAAAATATGTTCATTTTATCACTGATCACCCTAGTTTGACCTTTGTTTATTGTATATACGAACAAATGTTAAACCCCCCCTGTTTTTTGCCATTTCTAAAAAAATGGTTTATTCGTAAAATCAATTTGACATTAAGGGGGTTTAGCTTTTATGAATAAATGTGTGAATTTGCCTAAAATGCCTTGATCAAAAAACGATTTGTTTGTTCACTCATTTCAATAATATTTTCTAAAGTTTTCATAAAAAATTCCTGGTTTAGTTGCTTTTGTTTGTCTAAAACAATATAAATTCCAGCCTTTTTTTTGCCATCTTCATCAAGAAATTTGTGAATTGCTTTTATTGAATAGCAGAAATCTGCAATTTTTGTTTTAATTTTTTCTTGCTCGGTTTCATTTAATTCTAAAAACCGTGTGATGAGTTTGGTTTTTAGTTCAACTTTTACACCAACAACTAGTATCCCTTCTTGTTGTTTTGGTTCAAAAATTTCAATATTATTTCCTAAGCCGTCACCATTTTTTATAATAAATTTGAATGTGTCATCATCAGATTGTATTTTTTTCATAGGATAATTTTCATGTATTAACCATCGTTCAACACTATCATGTAATCGTGTCATACTTTGTTGAGTGCATTAGAGTATAAGATGTTTAACACGTTTAGATTAACAATATTTCTAAATTCGAATTTAGAAATATTTAATATCCTGGATTAAAATTTTGTTCAAATGGAAATACCGCAGATAATGAAATTGACACAACAATATTGATTATTGTTAGAATTCCACCAATTATAAGGCAATTTTTTGCTTTTTTTGGATCATCTTTTCTTAATGCAAAGTATCCAATAACACCTCCTACTAAACCAAACAAGATTGGCACTAAATACCACCATCTACTTCTAATATTCTGATTGTAATCTCGTTCCAATTGTTTAAACTCCGCCTTTTTTGTTATTTACTTTTTCCAATCTTTTTTCTTATCTGATTAATTTCAATTTCTACAGTTTCTAGTGGTTCATCGACAATATTTCGTCTAATAGAAAACATTTTTGGTTTTTCAAAATCATCAGTGCAATCTGGACATGCATAAACTAAGACTCTATGTTCATTAGGAGCTTTAGGATTTGACAATCTTGGATAATATACTAACCTGGCACCACAATCAACACAGTATCGATTTGCCCTTCTAGTTCTGGCCAATGTAGACCTCCTGCATTATTACAATTAATCGATCAGGTATTAGATCGCAACTGTCTAACCTTATGCACTAATTGGTTACATGAAATCATCTTTATTTTAGATAATAGAAAGGCGCCGCCCATCAGACTTGAACTGATGACCAATCGATTAACAGTCGAACGCTCTACCACGCTGAGCTAGGGCGGCTCAA
>CAZKZG010000021.1:0-10952 GCA_964557215.1 uncultured Candidatus Nitrosopelagicus sp.
AAAATTTATGCAGTAATTCCATATTTGGGATATGCAAGACAGGATAGAGAATTTCTGGATGGTGAGGTAGTTACAGTTTCAGTAATTGGTAAGATGCTAAAATCAGTAGGTACAAAAAAAGTCATTGTTGTTGACATACATAGTAAATTAGCTTTAAAACAACTCAAAATTTCCTCGGAAAATGTTAGCGCAGTGTCTAATTTAGCAAATTACATTAAACGACTGAAATTAAAAGATCCTCTTGTAATATCTCCTGACCAAGGTGGAAAAGAAAGAGCTGGTGAATTTGCAAGTGCATTAAAAACTGATTTTGTTGCATTAAAAAAACATAGAGATCGAAAGACTGGTCGGATAAATATTATTACATCAAAGGTTTCAGTTAAAGATCGAGATCTAATTTTAGTTGATGATATGATAAGCACTGGGGGAAGTATTATCAAAGCAACACAATTCCTAAAAAAACAAAAATGTAGACGTATCTATGTTGCATGCACACATGGATTATTTGTAAATGGAGCAGAGAAGAAAATTAGACGAGCAGGAGTTACACAGATAATCAGTACTAATACTATACCTTCTAATTCATCAAAAGTTGATGTATCTAAGATATTAGCAGAATCTCTTTTGTAAATGTGATATTATGAAATTAGTTTTTTTGGGAACGTCTGGTGCTATGCCAACTATTGATAGAGGTTTAACGTGTACTTGCTTAGTAAAGGATAATGAAGTTTTGATGTTTGATGCAGGGGAAGGAGCCCAAATTTCATATCTAAAATCAGGTTTGCCCTGGAATAAAAAAATGAAAATTTTTGTAACTCACCTTCATGGTGACCACTGTATTGGAATTTTAGGTCTCTTACAAACAATGAATTTACAAAATAGAACAGAGTCTGTTGAAATTTTTGGGCCTGATGGTATTGATGAATTTATAGCAGCAAACATTAAGATTTTGAATTTTGGTTTGTCATTTCCCGTTTTTATTTCAAAAATTAATGAAGGTATGATAGTTGATGAAAAAGATTATTCAGTTTCTGCAAGTGACGCTAAACATGGAATTCCAGCTTTTTCATTTCGTTTTGATGAAAAAGACAGACCTGGGCAATTTTTTCCTGAAAAAGCACAAGCCCTAAAAATTCCTGAAGGAAAATTGTGGCATGAATTACAAACAGGAAATTCAATTGAAATGGATGGTAAAGAAATTGTGCCATCACAAGTTACTGGAGATAAAAGACCTGGTAGAAGGATTGGAATTTCTGGTGACACAAGACCAACTGAGAAATTAGTTGAATTCTTCAAAAATTGTGATTATGTAAGTTTTGATTCAACATTTGCAGATGAATTAAAGGAAAAGGCAATCGAGGCAAACCATTCAACTGCAAAAGAGGCTGCAGAATTAGCCGAAAAAGCCAACATATCTACATTAATTTTAACTCACTTCTCTGCAAGATATAATGATGAATCTGTTTTATTAGAAGAAGCGAAAAAAATTCATGATAACACAATAACAGCTAAAGACTTGTTGGAAGTTAATATTTTAAAATAGAACTAGCCTTCTAAATTCAATATCTTATTTGGAGAAACTTCCATATCGTTAATCGAATCTTCTACAGTTGCTGCAACATCAGTAAGTGTATCACCAACTTCAATTCCAACATCATAAAGAGTGTCACCTACTTGTTCTGTGTTAGCATTGTATTCTTTTAAGCTCATGATGTCTTCTACTAATGCACTAAAAACATTAGAACCTTCAGGAAGTTGTTCTAGGGTCTGTGGAAAGAACATAATTCCGCCTGCTATGAGTACAATGCCAACAATTGCAAGTTGTATTTTCATAAATAAATTTTCAAAAATTTGAATTTTATATCAAAACTTAAAAAAAATTATCAAATTGGAGAGATTTTTTGACTGTTTTAGGCGTGAATCAATCAGAAGTGAGTGTTTCAATGGTCTTTTCAATATCATTTGACTCTAAAACAACCTTAACTGGTCCCAACGCAGATTCATTTGCTTCATTACATAACGCAACAACGTCGACGAATGCAGCTTGTTTATTTAGATAAAACCAGGTTGAGTTATCTTTCATATTTGAACGTAATATCCGCAAAAATGCATTCTTTATTTTTCTGTTTTGTATTGATTTAAGAACTTTTGATAGTAGTCCTAAATCATTAGAATTTCCAGATATTGCATTTTCTTTAACTTTGATTTTTAATTCTGGAAATAAATTGAAAACGACAGTTTTAATTTTTTCAGCATCTTCAGAAGGATTAATTTCACAAAACACTTGAATGGTGGTATTTGTGGTCATTACTTAATCCAGTTTTGGAAAATTTTGATTGCTGAATCTACTAACTGTTCTATTGTAACACTATTGTTTTCAATAGTTTCGTCTGCAAGCTCAATTATTTCTTGTAATCCAACACTGATTTCACGATCGTCACGCTCTTCAAATTTTTCTCGTGTGAGTGGGTCATCAGATCTTTTTCGCTCAGTTAGGAAGCTAAATCTGGTATCAGAAGTTGCTTTTATTGCTAAGAGTTTGAGGTTTCCAGTTTCTTTTAGAACATTGATTTCATGTATGGAACGTACACCATCAATGATTATAATTTCATGGTTTGAATTCTGTATTGACTCTGTGATTAATTCTGCAACTGCACCTGGACCATTTTTTTCTCTGAGTTCTAGCATTAATTTACCCAAATTTTCTCCTGTAGATTCAAGATTTCTTCGCTTAGCTTCTGCTCTAACTCCGTCCCCAAGATTAAAGGTTTGATAACCTTGCTCCTTTAATTTGGCAACAATGGTTGATTTTCCAGCACCAGGCATTCCAGTTAAACATACAATGAGTTTTGACAACAAATTGTTTTTCAATGACTAGTCTATGAAGGTAGCGATAAATAATTACAAATATTTTATTTTTTATGAGAGCATTCGTCGCAGTTGAAATTTCTGATTCAGTGATACTAGAGAAGATTCAAAATTTCCAAAAAGAATTACAAATTGATGCAAAACCTACAAAAATTAATCAACTTCATTTTACTTTACAATTCTTAGGAGAAATTGATGAAGAAAAATGTGGAAAAGTGAAAGAAGAGTTAGGAACAATTACATTTTCGCAGTTTAATATATCGTTAAAAGGAGTGGGTGTATTCCCAGATTTCAAAAATCCTAGAGTAATTTGGATTGGAATTGATCAAAAAGGAGCTAAAAAGCTAATTGAAATTACTAAAGAAATAGGAATGAAATTAACATCGTTGGGTTTTCAAAAAGATAAAAAATTCAAGCCTCATTTGACAATTTTTCGAATCAAACGCAAAATTGATGATATTTCATTAAATATCAAAAAACACGAGGAAATTGAATTTGGAACCCAAGTAATAACAAAAATTAAATTAAAAAGAAGCATTTTAAGTCCAAAAGGACCAGAGTATTCAGATTTACTGGAGATTAATGGAAATGAAAAATAATATTTTAAAAAAAGCAAAAGAAATTGCAATTCCAAATAATAAAGAAAGAAAAAAGGTTGATAAGATTGCAAATCAAGTTTTTAGTCTAGTAAACAAAGAAGCTGAAAAACAGAAATCTGTTGTATCAATTCACTTTGGTGGTTCCTATGCAAAAGAGACTTGGACTCGTGGAAAAATTGACATTGATATTTTTGTAAAATTTAAAAGAACAACAACTGAAAAAAATTTCGAAAAAATTGGTAGGAAGATTGGATTTGATTCACTTAAAAAATTCAAACCGTATGTAAGATATTCTGAACATCCATTTGTTGAGGCAAACATTGATGGAGTAGGAGTAAATGTAGTTCCCTGTTATAACGTCAAAAATGGAGAGTGGAAAAGTGCAGCAGATAGATCAACATTTCATACTGAATTTATGAGTGAGAAATTAACAGGTCTGATGAAGGATGATATCAGAGTTCTCAAGTGTTTCTTAGAAAAAAATGGTATGTATGGTGCAGAGATTGCAAAGCAAGGATTCAGTGGTTATGTCTGTGAAGTTTTAGTTTACTATCTAGGAAGCTTTGAAAACGTTCTCAAAAAAATAGCTAAACTGAAAAACAATGAGATGGTAGGTGATTCTCCAAGAAAATTTGAGTCACCAATAGTAATAATAGATCCAATTGACAGAAACAGAAATCTTGGTGCAGCAATATCAATTGAAAATGTAACAAATTTGATTTTAATTGCCAGAAATTTCTTGAAGAAAAATTCAATTTCATACTTTAAAGGAAAATCAAAACTCAAAATACCAAAAGAATTTACAAAAAATGTACTAGTAATAAATTTCAAATACAAAAAGAGAAGTAATGACATAATTTATGGTCAGATAAAAAGAGCGTCAAATTCAATTGAATCTCAAATGAATAAAGAAGGATTTAATGTTCTTAGAAATGATTCAGTTGCATATGACGAAAATAAAGCTAGTCTATTATTTTTGCTCGAATCAATAAAAATCTCAAAAAATGAGATTAAGATGGGTCCTGAAGTGTTTTCTAGTGATTTTGCTAGTAAATTTATTATTGTTAATTCTAAAAAATCCAAATTAATGTGGGTAGATAAAGATGGAAAGTTACAATCATTACAAACTAGACGTTATGAAGATGCCAAGTCATTTCTTACTGATTTAATTAAAAATCATATAGGTGAATCAGGAATTCCAAAAGGTCTTAGAACTGACTTTAAGGCAGGATTTAAAATTACGACTGGAAAAGACAAACAAAACACATCTGTTAAAAAGAGCATTTCAAAACTGTTAACTACAGATGACACAGCGTTTTCAATCAATTAGTGTTTTCACAAAGGAACCTTACAACAAAATTCTGGCATTTCCAAAACCAAAAGGTTCAGAAATTAAAAAACGAATAAGTGAATTAAAAAAATTGGGAATTTCTCGCGTTTCTTTTACAGGACAACTACAAATTGGAAAATGCCAGATTCTTGGGAAAGGTTATGTTGGAATGGTTGTTCTTGCTAAGCAAAATAAAAAATTAGTAGCATTAAAGATTAGACGAATTGATTCGCCAAGAAAAAATATGTCAAATGAAGCAAAATTACTAAAAATTGCCAATAAAATTGACGTTGGACCAAAGTTTATCAAAAATTCAAAAAATTTTTTGATTATGGAATATGTAGATGGAGAGAAAATAATTGATTGGGCTAAAAAATCTGAAATAAAATCCAAAAAAATACGTTCTGTAATCAATAATGTACTTAGAGATTGTTATTTCTTGGATAGTATAGGACTAGATCATGGAGAATTAAGTACTATTGATAAACATGTAATTGTTGGTAAAAGCAAGAATACAATAATTGATTTTGAGAGTTCTAGTACTGGTCGACAATTATCAAATGTTTCATCTGCAACACAAGCAATATTCATTGGAACTGGATTGTCAAAAATCATTCGTAAAAAAATAAAAGTTCCAAGAAAAAATAAAATTATTAGACTAATACGTAATTACAAAAAGATGAGAACGGAAGACAGTTTTAACGAGTTATTACAAGAATTGAAATTATAATGGGATCGGGAGGATTTGAACCTCCGACCTCCAGCACCCCAGGCTGGCATCATAGCCATACTAGACGACGACCCCTGAAAAATTTTACAAGTTATGAAATAATTAAATCGTGGTATTACAAAATACCAATATGAAAATTTGTTCAATATGCAAAAAAATTTCTGGAACTAATAGTGATCATTTAGATTGTTTAGAAAAAAGACGAATTGAATTAGAAGATGGTGGATTAAAAGAAAAATTAGTAGAAAAATTAGACATTGATAAAGATCCAAATAATCTTGGAGTTGAAATTAAAGCTGTTTTGGAACATTTAACAAAAGAAAAAGAAGACACTTCTGAATAAAAATTATCTGTCTTGTGTAGTAGGTCTTACAAGAATTTCGTTTACATTCATATGATTTGGTGCATCAACTGCAAAAACAATAGCATTTGCAATATCTTCGGCTTTTAGTGATTCCATTTGTTTGGATGTCTCAACGAATTTTTCAAGTGATTCATCAGTAATTGTATTGGTTAGTTCTGTTTCTACGACCCCTGGCTCTATGCTCGTAACACGTATGTTCTTTCTTGGACTAAGTTCTTGCCGTAAGCCCTCTGTAAATGCTGTAACAGCGTGTTTTGTAGCACAATATATGCTACCAGCAGGAAAAACTATTCTTCCAGCGACAGATGAAATATTAATTATATGACCGGATTTTTTTTCAAGCATTGTAGGTAGTACTGCTGCTGTACAATACAGAACTCCTTTGATATTTACATCAACCATTCTGTCCCATTCATCAACTTTGAGATTTTTTATAAAACTTAGTGGCATCAACCCAGCGTTGTTTACTATAACATCAACTTGACCCCATTTTTCTATAACTTTACTAACAAAAGAATCACAATCAGATTTTTTAGTAACATCTAGATTTGAAATTAAAATTTCCCCACCGTGTTCGTTAACTTCATTTTGTAATTTTTCTAGTCTATCAACTCTACGAGCACCAACAGCTACTTTTGATCCATTTTTAGCCAATGTTTTTGCAGTGGCATATCCAATTCCACTACTTGCACCAGTTATGATGACAACTTTATCCTTCAGCAAAACAGTTTTTCTGAAGTTTTTACGTGTAAATGTGTTTTCCTCTATTGAAATATTATTGCAGATTTATTAGATGAAAAAACATACATGTATTATGCTTCCAGAAAAATGTGCGTATTGTGGAGATATGGTAGACATACCATTCGAATGTAATTACTGCAAAGATCCTTTCTGTGCAGAACATAGGCTACCAGAAGATCATAGATGTGTTAAACTAACACAAATTAGAGCCAAAAAATTTGGTCAGCGTGGAGTAATTAGAGATGGAGGGCCAAATTCTTCTGGATTAAAAAAATTTTTTAGAAAATTTAAGTAACTAATAATCTGATTTGTTTGGATTGATTTTTGAGCGTCTAGCTTGATAGAATAATGTTACTGCTAATGCAATTAAAACAAAAGCTGACAGCCAATGAGGATCAGCAGCAATGTGTTTGTCAGAACTTGTTGTAATAAATGGCATGAAACCAATATAAGCAATTGCAAACCCAAGCATCGCTATTCCTTGAATACTAAGTTTTGTCCATGTTGGAATAATTTTAACAAGTCTAAAAATAACCTCTATGATAAATAATGCAACTACAGGATAAACTGTCAATAGTATAAAATCAATTATATCAACTGAGCCGGCATGTGACATTTTGTTTCTCAGTTATCTATATGGATTTTAACTGCCAATTTTTTTGAAATCAGTTCCTGTGCGTCTTTATTTGGTAATGTTGCAACATCCTCTGACTTGAAAGGTCCATACTCTTCAGAATCAACAGCAGTTATTTTATCAACATCTTTTAAAAATCTAAGAGAAACAGGCTTTGTCTTATGTTTTTGTGAAATGGTTTCTAAAACTTTGGTTTTCCCATTCAAAGTACTAGTTAGAATCATCTCATTTCTTTCCTCCATTTCTTCACTTGAATCTAAAACAAATCTTTCCTCATCAATTAGATTTGATTTGGTTGTGTTTGTGCTAATAGTTGCCTTCTCCAAACGGAATTTCATTATTAAGGCAGTTAATAGACTTGTTTTCTCAACAAGATTATTTTTGATCTTTGCTTCTGAACCAGAATATTCTTCAGTTTTTAATTTTCCAATGAATTGTGATAGAGTGGTATAAAATTCTGGATTTAATTGTTGAACGTCGTTATTTTCAATTTCATTTAACGCAATTCTGTATAAAGCATTTAGATCGTAATTTTCAGCATTAGACATTTGTATGCTAGTTAATCTTAAATGGCACGTTTAATTCTTTTAGTTTGTCGAAATTAAATGCCGTACAAAGTAATTGGTGGAAAAGCAACACATGTCAAATATTCATCTGATGAGGTATTTTCACGAATAAAACATGAGGGAATCAAGTTTATTGATCTTCAGTTTACTAGCCTACCAGGCAGATTCCATCATACCACAATCTCAGCAGACACATTTACACCAGAGCAGATGGAAGACGGACTGCCAAAACTTGATGGTTCATCAATTGTGGGTTTTACCAGTATACATGACTCTGATCTTATCTTAAAACCCGATCCCAGTACATTTGCCGTAATTCCTTGGATTGATGATAAAAAAACTGCAAGGCTTCTGTGTGATGTTTATTGGGGAGGAGGTAGAGGAAGACTAGAAAATGACCCTAGAGGAATTTGCCAAAAAGCTGAACAATATGTAACGACACAAGGATTTGATCATAGCACGTGGGGACCAGAAGTAGAATTCTTTGTTTTTGATAAGGTACATTGGGATGTATTGACTCCATACAAAGGTCAGTCTTATTCAATTGATTCAGTTGAAGCACCATGGAGTCAGGAAGGAACAGGCTATCCTATGGGATTACAGGAAGGTTACTATCCTAGTACACCATCAGACACACTAACTCCGTTTAGAAATGAGTGTGTAGACATTTTGAATAATAGTTTTGGAATTTTATGTGACAATCATCACCATGAAGTAGCAACTGCAGGTCAGTGTGAAATTGATATCAAATATGATTATATGACAAATGCAGCAGATGGTGCACAGTCATACAAATATGTTGTAAGAAACATTGCACAAAAATTTGGGAAGGTTGCTACAATGATGCCAAAACCAATCTCAATGGATTCTGGATCTGGTATGCATACAAATGTCAGTCTTTGGAAAAATGATCAGAACACATTTTTTGACGAATCTTCAGATTTGGAGTTAAGTCAAACTGGTCGTTATTTCTGTGGTGGTATAATGTCTCACGCAAAAGCTCTTACTGCAATTACTAATCCAACAACAAACTCGTATCATAGATTAGTTCCAGGTTACGAAGCACCAGTTTACATTGCATGGAGTTCAAGTAATAGATCTGCTACAATTAGAATTCCTGCTCACTTTAAAGGTGAAAAATATGCATTTATGAAAAGAATTGAATATCGTGTTCCTGATCCTGCATCAAATCCATACCTTGTGTTCTCTGCAGTTCTAGCAGCAGGTTTAGATGGAATAAAGAAAAAAATGGATCCTGGTGATCCAGTTCAAGAAGACATTTACAAAATGTCAAGATCAGAAAGAAAGAAACGTGGAATTGATACATTACCTGCAAATCTTGGAAGAGCTTTGGATGAATTGGAAAGTGATAGAAAATTCCTATCACCAATTTTCAGTACGCCTGTTTTAGATAAGATAATTGATTTAGAAAGACGGGACCAGAGAGAGATTTCTATCAGGCCTCACCCTCATGAATTTTATCTGTATTTCGATGTTTAAGTTATTTTGAAAAATTAATTTTAGAAATCTTACATCATTCCGCCCATATCAGGCATGCCCATTCCTGGTGGCATTCCGCCCATTCCACCCATGCCTCCCATTCCTGGTGGCATTCCTCCTTCAGCTCCTGGTGGTGGACCTGCTGATTTTGCAGTTGCTATAACATCGTCGATTCTTAGTATCATGCAAGCTGCTTCTGTTGCTGCAGAAACAATTTGTTCTTTAACTGCTAATGGTTCAATAATATCACTTGATTTCATATTTCCTACTTTACCCTTCATAACATCAATTCCAATCCATTTATCACCTTTGACCTGTTTTGAGCGCAAATTTGTTAGTGTATCAATTGGATCCATGCCTGCATTTTCAGCCAAAGCCAGTGGAATTGATTCTAATGAATCAGCAAATTTTTCAGCTGCCAATTGCTCACGTCCTTCAAGAGATTTTGCCCAGGAACGAATTTTTGTTGCAGCAAATGTTTCAGGTGAGCCTCCACCTGCAACTATGGCAGGCATCTCCATTACATCTTTGACTACCATAAGGGAATCATGAATTGATCTTTCAACCTCATCAACAACTCTTTGTGAGCCTGCACGAAGTAAAATAGTCACAGATTTTGGATGTCTACATCCTTCAATGTATACCCATCTGTCCTCTTCAATTTTCTTTTCTTGAATTGATTCAGCAGAGCCTAAATCTTTTTCAAAAAGATCATCAAGGTTTGTTACAATTCTTGCGCCAGTAGCTTTTGCAAGTTTTGTCATATCACTTTCTTTAACACGTCTGACGGCCAATATTCCAGCCTTGGCTAGATAGTGTTGTTCCATGTCATCAATTCCTTTCTGACATGCAACCACAGTTGCGCCAGAACCGATTACTTTGTCTACCATGTTTTTCAACATTTTGTTTTCTTCATCTAGAAATGATTTCATTTGTTGTGGGTTTGAAATGTTGATTTTTGCATCTGTTTCGGTTTTGCTAATTTCAAGTGCGGTGTTTAGTAGGGCAATTTTTCCATCAGCAACTTTTTTTGGCATTCCAGAATGGACAATTTCTTTATCTAGAACTATGCCTTGAATGATTGCAGAATCTTTAATCGAGCCTCCTGATTTCTTTTCAACTTTAATATCATCAATGTCAACTGTGAATTTTTCTCCATTTCTTTGTGCTATTGCTAAAACTGATTTTACAACCATCTCAGCTAATTGGTCAGAGTCTTTTCTAACAAGTTTTGTTTGCATTGAAGTCTTTGCAATTTTTAACAAGTATGATTTATCGTTTGGAGATATTTGTTCAGAAATATCTTTCAAGAACTGCTTTGCCTTCTTACCAGCCTTTCTATAACCATCTACGATAATTGTTGGGTGAACATCTTGGAGAATGAGCGACTCTGCATTCTCAAGTAGTGCGCCTGCAAGGACTACTGCAGATGTTGTACCATCACCAACCTCATTATCTGTTGTTTTTGAAATTTCAACAAGCATTTTAGCGGCTGGGTGTTGAACGTCTATCTCTTTGAGAATTGTTGCACCGTCGTTTGTAATTGTAACATCGCCTAAAGTATCAACTAGCATTTTATCCATGCCTCTAGGACCCAAACTAGTATGAACTATTTCTGCG
>CAZKZG010000022.1:0-18084 GCA_964557215.1 uncultured Candidatus Nitrosopelagicus sp.
AATCGATTCTGCAGTTATTGCCTCACTATCTAAAGGTGTCGAAACATCAAATCCATCTATTTACCAAGCAACTGCAATCATAATGCCTGATTCTAAAATCTCTCCAGAAGATGAAACAAATGATGCACTAAAAATTGTTGACAGTTTAAACCTAAATTATAAATTAGTTGATATTAATCAGATACACAAAGAATACTACAAAGTTTTAGAACCAGAAGACAGGGCATTGGGTAATCTTAGAGCAAGGATAAGAAAAAATATTTTGTACTACTATGCAAATTCAAAAAACCTAACTGTGTTAGGTTCTAGTGATAAAAGTGAACATCTTATAGGATATTTTACAAAATTTGGTGACGGTGCTGCAGATATTTTACCAATTGCATCACTCTATAAAACACAGGTGCGTGAATTGGCAAGGTTCCTTGGCGTTCCGGACCATATTATCTCAAAAAAGAGTAGCCCAAACCTTTGGCCAAACCATATTGCAGAATCTGAAATTGGTGCATCGTATGAGGAAATTGATGCAATTTTGTATTGTATTAATGACAAACATATGACGCATGATGAAACATCTAGTAAAACACAGATTGCGCCCGAATTGGTAGATAAAATCTACCAATTATACAAAAAAAGCGAACATAAACGGATAACAGCTGAAATCCTTTAGATAATAATATGGATAAAATTAAAATTTTTGACACATTATCCAACTCAGAAAAGCATCTAGAATTTCAAGATAAAGTTAGGATCTACCTTTGTGGTGTTACAGTTTATGACGATTCTCATATCGGGCATGCAAGAACAATTATAGTTTTTGACGTCTTACGACGATTCATTGAATCTAAAGGAATCAAGGTAGACTTGATTCAAAATTTTACAGATGTTGACGACAAAATAATAAAAAAAGCAAATGATGAAAATGTTGATTCAAATATAATTAGTGATAAATTCATAAAAAAATATTTTGATGACTTTAGTAGGTTAAATATCAAAAATGCTACACAGTATCCAAAGGCAACTGAGCATATCCCAGATATGATCAATCTTATTCAGAATCTGATTGAGAAAGAATTTGCATATGTTACAAAAAATGGTGTGTACTTTAAAGTTGCAAAATTCACTGAGTATGGTAAACTATCGAAAAAGAAAACTGAAGATCTTGAGAGTGGTGCAAGAATAGAAGTGGATAAAACAAAAGATAGCCCGTTGGATTTTGCACTATGGAAGTTTTCAGATACTGCACCATTTTGGGATAGCCCATGGGGAACTGGAAGACCTGGATGGCACATAGAGTGCTCTGCAATGAGTGTAAAATATCTTGGTGAAAATTTTGATATTTATGGAGGTGGGCGAGACTTAATTTTCCCACATCATGAAAATGAAATTGCACAGTCAGAGTCATTTACTGGAAAACAATTTGCAAAAATTTGGATGCATGCAGGAATGATTACAATAAATGGTGAAAAAATGTCAAAGTCACTTAGAAATATAAAATCTGTTAGCCATGTATTAAATAATTGGGGACCAAATGTGATTCGACTTTTCTGTATGTCAGGTCACTATTCAAAACCAATTGATTATACTGAAGATTTGTTAAAAGAGAATTTAGTAAGATGGAGACAAATTGAAACATGTTACTATGAATTGATGCTTGGTAATGGCCAAGGAGATACAAAATCTACTAAAGAAATGATTGAAAAGCACAGTCAAAAATTCGAAGATGCAATGAATGATGATTTTAACACACCATTAGCACTAACCGCATTTTTTGATATGATAAAAGAACTTAATTCTCTCGCATCTAATGAAAAAATTTCAAGTGAGGTATCTGATATTGGCATTCCCATATTGGAGAAAATATTGAATGTCTTAGGTTTGAAAGTAACTAAAGTCACAGATGACGAGAAAAAAGCAATTGCTGGTTTAATCAAAAATAGAGATGAATTGAGAACAAAAAAACAATTTGATAAGGCAGATGAAATTCGTGATAAAATTTACTCTATGGGAATAACTCTCATAGATCATAAATCAGATACACTTTGGATGAAAAAAGAAAATATTAAAGCCGATTTCTAGATTGTTCTAAACTGTACCATATTGTAAAAATATGACCCATTATTTTCAATTAATCCTTTTGGTGGAATTTTTTCTACACCGAATTGTTTACTTTCTAATGCAGCTTGTGCTGCTCCTCCTGCAAAACATAATGCCCAAAGAAAATCTTTTTCCTTTAACATTGTGCAACAAAATGTTGCACAAAAAATATCACCAATTCCTGTGGTATCATGCAAACGAATATTTGGTAAATTAATTGAATAAATTTTATCTTTTACAAGAAGCGAAATTTTCTGTTTGTTAGTAAGTATAACATTTTCTATTCCTTGGTTTTGTAATAATTTCATTCCATCATCACCATCACTTCCTGTAAGCGATTTCAATTCATCAGAATTTGTTTTAATTGCAGTTATTCTAGATAGATCAAGTGAAGTTTTCTCTAAAAAAATTTCATTCTGATCATTTTTTCTTCGTAAAAATCCTTGTGGATCAAGTAATATGAAATTTGACATATTTTTAATCTTAGAAAATACATCTAATGAGATTTCGTCAAATACAGGACTAATTACTAACCCATCATTTTTGCCATCAATAAAATCAATTGGTTGACACTTTTCTTGTAAAAATAATCTTCTCTCTGAACCATTAATGTCTATTTTGAATCGGGTTGTTTTCTGCTCAGAAAGTGAATTATGTGTAGAAATTTTTAGTTCCAATAATTTTTGCTGTAATGGAAAATCAGAACCATATTTAGTGAAAAGATCTACATCAAATTTTAAATTTTTAGCAGTAAATGCACAATAACATGCCGGGCCTCCTGGGACATCAACTTGTGAATTTTCAACGGTTATACTATCAATTGTACAATGTGAGATAACTCCAACGTTCATGATTTACCACTAAACTATATTGATTTAGCACTTTGTATCTCATCCCTACAGGATTTACAAATTATTTTCCCTGAAACTAGAAACACTTCAACATTAGACCTGAAGCACTTATGACATAAACCATTCATATCCCGTAATACATATTGCACTTTAAATTCTTTCAATTTTATTCATTCAATTTTTATTATCGCATTTATATAGAGAACATCTAGATTAGATTTATGCCATTAAAACGAGCTAGTAGAGGTAGACGAAAAGGTGGTAAAGGTTCATCAGGTGTTATTCAATGTGTTAACTGTGGTGGAACTGTACCAAAAGATAAAGCAAAAATAGTTACATCACGACTTAGTCTAGTTGAACATCAATTAGCTAAAGAACTTCGAGCCCAAGGTGCATATATTGCAGCACCAAAAGTTACAAAATGGTATTGCATATCATGTGCAATTCATTTTAAAGTTCTAAAAATTAGGTCTGCAGAACAACGAAGACAGCATACAAAACTTCGCTAAAGTTTTTTAATGTTTTTTGACATAACAACTAATCGTTGAATTAATGTTATAGAGGCAATTATTACAACAATTATAACTGCAATTTCCATAAATCCTATCATTCCAACTATTGCAATAACTAAAAGTCTTTCAGCTCTTTCACCAATTCCAATTCCTTGTAACTTTATTTGTGCAGCATCAGCTTTAGCTCTAGTATAACTTACAAGTAATGAAAGTGTAATTGCAAGGAATACAAGATATGGTTCAGCATAACCACCTACTAGAATACCAAAAAATATTGCCACTTCTGCAATTTTATCAAATACAGAGTCAAGGAATCCACCAGTTTTCGTAATTTTATTTGTATATCTAGCAACCTGACCGTCAACAATATCAAAAAAACCAGAAACCAATAATATGATTCCTCCTAAAATCAACGAATATTCAAAATTTATCCCATAAACTAGTGACGATGCAAATGCAAACACTAACCCAACAACAGTCCAAACATTAGGCGAAATTCCAGTAGATGCAAATGCACGACCAATACTTTGTAAATATGGTTTTAATGAATCACGTAAATTATTTAGCAAGATATTACCTCATTTTGTATTGTAACTAGAGACAAAGAAAGAACTCTCATTTAATATTCATTGCAATAATAGTTGAAATCATTTTTGCAGCTAATGATGCTGTGGAACCGTTATCAAATGAAGGATTAAGCTCAACTACATCAGAACCAATAATTTTTTTATTGTCTAGTGAAGTAACTAAATCGTACAGTTCTCTAGATGTGATGCCTACTGCCTCAGGATTTCCAACTCCTGGTGCAAATGCTGGATCTAGTACATCTAGATCAATACTAACATACAATTCATCAAAAGTAGATATAGAGTCTTTTAATTGTCTGCCAGCATTACCTAGCCTAACCTCTTTGTCAGAAATTGAATTAATTTTATTTTTTGTTAAAAACTCCAATTCCTCTTTTACAAATGAACGTGCACCAACATGTACAACATTCTCTGCCCCACGTTGTTCAACAATACGTCTTAGATATGCGGCATGGCTTAGTTTTGTATTGGCATACTCATTACGTAGATCATAATGTGCATCAAAAACAACATAACCAATGTTTTTGGGAAAACTCATGTAAGATCCTAATGTAAGTAAATGTTCTCCACCAAGTATCACTAACGGTTTATTATCTTTTCTCAATTCACTTGTTATTTTTTCTACCATGTCTAACATTTCAGTTGCAACAACAGTATGCTGTATATTACCAAAATCTTTGATGTTAACAGTTTCTAAATCAACTTGAAGATTAGGATGAAAAATTTCTATGTTGTTAAATGCGTCACGAATCACATCAGGACCAAAACGACATCCAGGTTTGTATGAGTGAGTTGAGTCAAAAGGAACACCAAAAATATTTGCTACTGGATCAGATTTTTCATCTGGACTCACAATCAATGGAGATTGTGTTAGATACAATTCTTTGTAACTCATATCACTCATCTGAAAATGAAAGTGTACCCAGAAATAAACTCATACCTGTATAATTGGTCGTTTTGATAATAATAGAGGCATGTTTAGTTTAGAAAATGGCTTATTGTTTGTTAATTCATCTATTTCAGAAATAAATTCATCAAATGACAAATTTCTAACGTTACTTGAATTTCTGTCTCGTACGCTTAGATTTGTTGAACCTGCTTCTTTTTCACCAATTACAAGAATGTATCTAATCCATTCTTTTTCTGCCTCACGAATTCTTTTTCCTATACTATCATTACGATCATCAATATCCACACGTATGTTTTTTTGAGACAATTTTTCAGATAGATCTTTACTAAATTCAAGAAATTCATCTTTAAGTGGAATGATTCTCACTTGAGTAGGTGCTAACCACAAAGGCAAAGAAGGTTTTCTGCCTTCTTTTGCATCTCTAGCTGATTTTTCTAAAAGAACATACATTATTCGCTCAATTGCTCCACTAGGAGAATTATGTAGTATAATTGGATTCTTTGTTTGGTTTTTCTCATCTACAAATTCTATTCCATACCTATCTCCATTTTCTACATCAATTTGATCAGTAGATAATGCCGATGCCTTTCCTAAATTATCAATATAGTTAAACTCCCATTTTAAAACAAAATAAAAAAATCTCTCTTTCCACATTTCAACAAGTACTGGCTTTCCAATTTTTTTCACCATTTCAACAATCAGATCCTTATTTTCATTGTAAAAATCTTCAGTAAATCTAATTGCCATTTCATAGTCCTCAGATGTTATACCAAATCCATTTAATACGTCACGAGACAAATCAAATCTAATTCTAAATTCATCAATTGCTTGATCCATGTCTTTACAAAATGCATGGCAATCAGGCATAGTAAATGCACGAAGTCTTCGTAAGCCAACTAACTCACCAGATTGTTCACGTCTAAAGCTATATCTTGTAAGCTCATACAATCTGTATGGTAAATTTTTGTATGATATTTGAAAGTCATTTGCCATTAAGAATTGGCCAAAGCATGCTGCAAATCTTAAAAAAAGATTCTTCCCTTCTGAATCAATATTATATTGCCTTGCAGGAAATCTATTGAAATAACTTTCCATACTTGGGTGATGAGAATCATACATGATTGGTGTTTCAACCTCAAATCCACCATAATCTCTAACCTTATCAGTTACAAATTGTTCAATTTGTGATTTAATTAAACGGCCATTTGGAAAAAACCTCATATTGCCTTGATCAGAGGCTGATTCATAGTCAGCAATTGCTAGTTTTTTCATTAATGCAACGTGAGGAGGTGGTTCATCTACATTTCTCTTTTTAGATGATTCATATTTTGCTAAAACTTCAAGTTGCTTATTTTTGGCGAAGTCAAAACTTTGAATGTCTTCCATTTTTCCATCAGGTGTAAGTATATGCCAAAATGATTTTATTTTAGATTCTGATTCTAGTGCAACCGATGTTTTTTCTTTCTGTGACTCGGATGTTATGACTTTTGAACTCTCAGCTAACGGATGCCCTTTTACTTTAACATTATATGATTTTGTCCAGCCAAATGGTGCATGGCTAACATCAATATCTCCAAAACCATCCTCTAATGATTTTAGAATAGAAAGCGCAGTGGATGGTGACGCAAGATTAGCACTAAGATGTGCATATGGATACAAAAGTAATTTTTTTGAACCTAATTTTTCCATAGATGTTTTAATTTCTGAAATTGCATTTTGTGCAACAGATTCATCATCATCTTTTTCAATAGCCACAAAACATACAACAATTTCATCAAATCGCACACTGTTTGGCTCAATATCTTCAGCTACTGAAATTTCTTTTTTAATTGGTGTGTATTCTATACTGTCACAATGTAATTGTAATATTCGCATGATTTGAGATTATTCGTTTAATTGAATTAAGTGTTATGATGTTAATTTGAATTAGCTAAAACCTGCAGCGAATCTATCTCCTTCTTTTACAGGATCAATATCTGTACTCTGTTGCATCTTCAAATAAAGAAATGCTTCATTAACAATTTCTTCTACCTCAGAAACCTCAATTTTTAATTCTGTTGATGCAAAATTACAATATTTTTCTAAGATTTTTGGATCGTGTTCATCAGAAGAAATGTTATCATTTTTAAGTTGATTTACAATTTCTAATACTTTTGAGTTACGTTCTGCATCATTCATTTAACTATAATTTTTACTAGTCATTTAAAAATACATTACATCTATAATTCATTCTCATCATGACCAACAATATGAACCTCACAATAATACAGATCGTTCATGTTACAATAAAAAATTGAAAAATTATTACATAATGCACATTTTGGTTTTTTATCATCGTCTGATAATTTGATATGGTAGATTTTACTTGGCATTTAACTTCTTAATGTATTATCTAATGATATAACCAAACGTAGTATCAGCCCAGACAAACCTAAGCTATTTGTTAATAATTCAGTTGATTTTTCTAGTGAATTCTCATCTAGATTACCCTCTTCATATTTTGTTTCTATTGAATGTTCATCAGTTTCAAGATAAGCTGTAATAATGGAGTGCGAAGTACGTTGTAAATTTATTTTAGAGTAATATCTTAATTCTAATCTTTTAATTTTATAATCATTCTGAATTACATTTCCATTTGACAAGAGAACTAACTGTTTATCTGGGACTGTGTCAAGGTTCCCAAGTTCACTTACATCATTAATTCGCATAATATCATTAGAAATGTGTCAGTATAATGACTGTTCTGTGGACAAAACCTTATAATGCATTAAATTTAGTATTTGTTTTGTTATGGACTATGGAAAATTATGTACGGACTTGTTAGAACTGGATAATAAAATACGATATGTTGGTGTCTACAATTCCTTTAGTGGTGACGTATATGAAAAAATGCAAAATGGTATATCACGTCATTTTGATAAAGACCAAACACGTAAGTCAATGACACAAGCAATCATGAGATGGAAAACAAGAATGCATTTTTCTGATGAGATTGGTGAACCAGAATATTCAATGACAAAATATGGAAAAGTTAATCGTATCACAATGGCATGTGGAAAATATGGGCTATTGATGTTCAGTACTGAGATAGATGCACACCCATGTGATGTGATTAAGGATGTTACAAAAATTGTCAATAGTTATGTTAAATCAGACGAGAATGATGAATCAAGACGAATACGTTCATAGATAGATTTAGTGAAATAAATTAATTATCTCTTGTTTGTTTTTGCCCTTCTTCGTTCAGCCTTTTGATCTGCAAAACGCTTATGCTTCCCATTTTTTCTTTTTGCCAATAATATCTTAAAAAAAATTGGTCTCTTAAACCATTCGACTTAAAAAAAAATAAAAAGAGGCACTGGAGGCAAGTTTCATGGATAAAATATTTGTCATAGTTCTATGTTCAATTGCAGTAATTGGATTTTCTGCATCTGCATACATATTTGGTCAAACTGATATCATTTCTGATTTTGGAAGTATTACTGATAACATTTCTGCAAAAAAAGCTCAAATCATTGATGAGGTAAATAGATGCATTAACAAAAATAAAGTAGCAGATGACTCAGTTATGCTGAACTCATTTGAGAATAACTTCCTTTCAAATCTTGTCAATCAAGTAGAAAATGCTAATGATGCAGAAACGCTTGATAGAATATCAAAGCAAATTTACACTATTACCGCATGTAAGAAAGATTAACTTCATTAAAATCTATCATACCGTGCACGTTCAAGGTCTCTACTGCCCTTGGTTTCTTTTTTCCATTCCTTATAATGTGTTTTACATAAAGCAGTTTTTTTCCCATCTGTTGATACACTTAATCCTGCATCCTCAACTTTTCCTGTGTTTAATGAACGAATAGCATCGCTTTCACATCCACTGACATTACATTTTGCACCTTTACCAACAATACCCATGAATTGTATTTTTTGTTAGTATTAATAAAGTTGAAAAAATATTTTTTGTTCGTTTATAAATGGCTCATCAAATGAAAATGTATGGGAAATAAAAACCGGTCTCTATCATCTAATGAAAAAAGCCAAAAAGGTAAAGATGAGAAAAGTAAAAAGGATAAGAAAGGTCAAACAGAAAAAAAGGAAGTTTCTGTGGTTATTGACAAAAATGAGGCAGATAAAATCATTCAAAGTTCAAAGGTAATAACAGCACATGATCTTGCAAGACAAACAAATGTTAAAATTTCTACAGCAAACGCGTTTCTTAGAAAATCATTAAATGATGGAAATGTTAAGAGAGTAGGCGGATTTAGTGGTCACCACATTTATGCACCAGTTTCACAATAAAGTTTTAATTCACTACCAGATGTTACATAAGACAAATCATCAACACTATCAATTATTTTACCTATTGATGTCATCTCTTTTCCAATTTTCACATCAGATTGAAAAAAACAGATTAGTTTTCCAACAGGAAGAAAGGCAATATCACCTTTCTTGAATTCTTTTTTACCTCGCTCAATTCCAGACTCAATTGATGTTTCAAAATATACCACATTTTTGCCAAAAAAATGAGCATTACCTTGAATTGGGAGTGCTCGTATAATTTTACCGACTGTTTTTGGTGATAGATGTCGTTTTAGTTTGCATCTGATAATTTTAGAATTTTTTATTTCCAAGTTGACACCTATGCTTGAAACCGAATTTTCGTTCATTATATCGATAAATGTTTGGATTATATAATGGCATTTTTCAGAATAATCACTTGTCAGAAATTAAAAACGATGAAAATGTTGTTGGTGGCGAGAGTGAAACTGTTGAAGAGGTAATAGATGAACTTCCTGTAGAAACGCCTCAAGATGAATCTGATGAAGATATTAAGGCTGATGCTAGTTTAATCAAGGCTGTTGATGCTTACCGAAAAATCAAAGAAGCAGACAAAGAATTATCTGAAAAAGAACAAGCGATTTTAGATCAAGAATGTGAAGCCATATTGAGCCGTCAAATTGTTGAAAGAGATCAAGAACATGACCCAGAGGAATTAGTAAGTGAAAGTAAAATTCTCATGGGACCACCAACACTAACAAGATTCGAAAAAGCTAGAATAATGGGTGCACGTGCATTACAATTATCACTCGGTGCACCACCATTTATTGATATTCCTGAAAGTGCAACGACATCACTAGATATTGCAATGGAGGAATTAGATCAACGTGTTATACCAATTACAATTAGACGCGTAAATCCTAATGGTGACTTTCAAAATATTCCACTGTTTAATTTTAAATAAAAAGAACCATTCGTCCATCTAGTTTAAAAGATAACTTAGAAAAAATTAATTAATTTGACAATTCAAGATTCAGACGAATCAGTCGATTCCCCAGATAATGAATTAATAGTAACTGATGGACCTATAATGCAAACTGCAATAGACGTATTAACAAAACTTTCGATCACTAATAAAATGATACTAAAGGCATCAGGTGCAATAATACCAAATGCAGTTGCCATTGCAAATATAATCACTGAAAATATGTTAAAGGGGAATTCAAAAATTGATGAAATTTTACTTGACAGTGAAATTTCTCAAGATCATGGTATGATTTCTAACATTAAGATTGTTTTATTGAAAAATTAATATACACTTCCAGGTCCTTTTAGAAGCATATTCTCACATTCCTTACATACTGCTTCATCAATATCTGATTCCAGATTATGATGTATGTCACAGATGAGAAGACTAGATTTGATATAATTACAAAGTCCAATGAACTTTGAAAGACTTGATGGTGAATATGCTCTATCAGAAGCAAGATCACTACTAATCTCAGAAATCATTTCAAAAACTTGCGTCTCTGCAACAAGTTTTTTAATTAATTCAGGATCACCACGTGTTCCACGTATGTAATTACTTACTGCAGCCTGTGTAACACCAAGCATTTTTGATATTTGATCTTCTCTGATTTCATGTTTTTCAGCAAGTGTTTTTGCCAATATTGCACGTAAAGCAGGGATTAATGTTTTTGATTCAATTTCTGCAGGTAATAGCATTAAATGAAAATAACTCTTATCAGATTTAAATTGTTAGCAAATTAGCTTACCTTAACAATCTACATAAAAAACAAAATTTAAGTTAAAATTTTAACAAGGCATAATGCATGCCTCACGAAGCAGAAATTTACAAAATACTTGATGATGTAATAGCTGAATGTAAGGCAAATTGGATCTCATTATCTGGTGGTCTAGATAGTAGCATAATTGGGCATTTTATAAAAAATAGAACCCCAAAGGCTCTAGCTATTATAGCCAATGATTTTCTTGGAACAGATCTAACATATTCACAAATAATCTCAAAACATCTTAACATTCCACTTGAGATTTACTATGTGACAACAGACGAAATTCTAGATGGGATCAAAAATACAATAAAAATATTGAGAAACTTCAATGATATAGAAATTAGAAATTCTGTTGTAATGTATTTGTCACTCGATATATTACGCAAAAAGAATGTAAAAACTGTTCTAACCGGTGATGGTGCAGATGAAATTTTTGCAGGATATAACTTTCTTTTGAAAAAATCAGAAGCAGAAATTGATGATGAGATAAAAAGAATTAGAAAGGTCATGCATTTTTCTTCCCAAGAAATAGCTAATGAATTTAAAATCAAAATAGAATCCCCATTTTTGGATAATCGTGTTATAGAATTTGCAGATTCTATACCAACATCATTAAAAATTAATAATAAAAATGAAAAAGTTTTTGGAAAATGGATTCTACGAAAAGCGTTTGAACCCCACTTGCCAAAAAACATAGTCTGGAGGGAAAAAGCTCCTATGCAAGATGGTGCAGGAACTGTTGGGTTGACAAATCTTTTTGAAACAATTATCAGTAATGACATATTTACAAAAAAGGCTGAAGAAATAAAAATAAACGATGGTGTAACAATTCGAAGTAAAGAATCACTTCATTACTATGAAATATTTAGAGAAAGTGTCGGAATTCTAGAAAAAACTGATTTTACAGGAAACTTTTGTCCAGATTGCACCTCAAAAATTATTGAAAATTCAAAATTTTGTAGAATGTGTGGAAAATTTCCTATCTAATTCTTATATTTTCGTGGTTTTTTGATAAAGATCTTTCTACAGCCGTTACAACAGAAATAATATTTCTTATCTTTGAATTCATGTACTATGGCTAAACTTTCGTCAAACTCTAGACCACATACAGGATCAGTAACAGACATGCTTCACTTCAAAATTACGTGTATTTATCTCTAAGTGAGATTCTATGAAACAAGTTTTTTTACAGTATCATAAAATTCGTTTTCAGAAAAAGGAGGGATTTTCATTACTTCCAAATTTTCACTCACATGTGCATCACTTTTTTGACCAACTAATGGAGCAAGTACTCCAGGTGTTGATCTTACAAATTGTAATGCACCAACTGATGGAGAAAAATTTGAAAATACTTGACAGTTTTTTACCCATTCCAACAGTTTCCCTTGCATTAATGGAACACTTGTAAAAACACCTATTCCCAATCGTTGTGCACACTCTAAAATAGAAATTTGTTCTTGTTTATACAATTGATTTTCCTTGATATATGCCTGATCAAAATGAAAATTATATGGTAATTGAATAAATCGGAATCCATGGTCCTCACCAGTAATCTTTTTTGCAATATCAATTACTTTTTCTAATGATAGAAACATATTATTGCCTTCATCTGTACGAAAGCATTCCCATGTTGCCATTCCGTAAAAACGAATTTTTCCTTCTCTACGTTTTTCTTCATAAAATTCTATGATAGAGGTAAGATGCGTCAAGAATTCTTCCTTTGATAATTCTGGATGACCTTCTACAGCATTATGTAAATACATTAAATCAATGCATTCTAAATCTAAATTTTTGAGACTTCTATTTAGTTGGTCTTCAAGATATGGTATTGTCATACAATGATAGCCAGGTGAAATATCACCTTCCTTTATAATTCCAGGTTTTCCAAGCTCACGTATAACATACTGCATTAGATCTTCTGCAATATCACCATCATTTGTTACATAACCATTTTTTGTCGAGACAAAAACTTCCTCTCTTGATATTTTATTTTCATCTATAATCTCAGAAATCGCCTTTCCTACTGAACGCTCTGCCTTCTGTGCACGATAATTAATTGCAGTATCAATCACATTTATGCCTGACATTATAGATTTTTTTACTGCATCTTTTACTGCAGTATCGGTCTCAGAATCTGGATTTCCAAGATAAGTTCCAATTCCAACGTTTGACAAACTAAGATCTTGGAATACATTGAAATTTTCCCCTAGTATGGAACCTTGCTTTACTCTAAAGTTTTTTGTTCCTTCTGGTGTTGCAAACCCACTAATCATGAATTACGATCAAACCAAACTGTATTTCTATGTATGCTGATGCCTCTGGTAGAGGTACATGAAATGCAAGGGAAAGAGTAGTTGTTAGTAAGATTGTAAAGGAAATACGTTTGCATTTTTTGAGTGTTTGTTTGATATCATTAGATTTGAATCCCTATTCAGTATGTTTACTGAATCAGGAATCCAATTACAAATAAAGATCCCGTTATTCTACTGAACGTCAGTGTTGACTTCATTGCGGGAATGATCTTATCTTCGTCGGAAACTGATGATTTGAGTTTTCTTATGGAACTCGCTGCCACAGGTATTGCTGCAAGCGAGATCAAACAAAAGACGGGAATTATTGACATTGCGGCACATCCAATGATTATTCCATATGATACGATTAGAAAGATGTAGAAAATTGATGTTGCCTTTTGTTGTCCAAACAGGATTACCAGTGTTCGTCGACCCTTTTCCTTATCTGCATCATGATCTGGAAATGACGCAACAAACAAAACCAGTGATGACAGAGTCCCCACAACGATCCCACTGAGTACAACAACGTCTGTGAGTTCAGAGTTTTGTATGTAGTATGTTCCCATTACAATCAGGGTTCCCTTTACTGCAACAAAGACTTCGGCTAAACCCCAGTTGACGATTTTGGTAGAATAGAAATAGATTGACAGTATTGCAAACGCAAGGATTACGCCAATCACAACTCCATGTAATACGACAAAGTAGCCGCCTATCAGACCACCTGCGACCAAAAATAAAATTCCAGTGTTGTAAACGCTTTTTGGTTTTAGTAGACCCTCTGGAAGTACACCGGTACCACCACTCATTCCAGTTCGCTTTGTTTTTGTATCTATTCCTCGTTTAAAGTCCCAATAATCATTTAGAAGATCAACGCTTGCATGCAATGCTATAACGCCACCCATTGTTAGTATGGCTTGAAAAATGTCAATAGTGCCAGAGTTCCACCAAGTTACAGAGAGACCTAGAGAAACTGCTATCACTGAGGCAAGAAGAAACCGTATTCTAATTGCACGTAGCCAGTAACTTAGCATTACACTAACGACTCGTCACTGACAGTTATTGGTTTTCTTCCGTTAAATCCAGTATCCAATTCATGCCAAAACTTTATTTCAGTTTCACCGTCCTTCCAGCACAGCCAAACATCTTCATTGAAGCGTCTAGATGGAAAATCAAGTAAACCTTGATCTAATCCTTTCAGTGAAACACCAATTCCTTCCAAATCCTCAATCAGTTGGTAAAATTTTGTCAGCTCTGAATTTAGTTTTTGTTTCTGTGTCATGTATTGGTCCAAGCTAGATGCAGACATCTGAAGCTCTTGCTCTGCCTTCATGATTTCATTTTTTTGTTTTTTTAATTTGTTGAATTTTTCTATGACACCAGGCAGAGCCTCATTTGCGCTTTTAATTGTAAAATATCTAAACATCACAATAAAACTAAAATTGGTTAATTAAAACATATCCTGATTTTTGCACATCATTTATTTATTAATTGTATAACTATTGTATATGGGAGCGGAAGAAGATCTTCAGGCAATGATTAATCAAACAGTAGAACTTGCAATTTCTCAAAAAGATGCTTATTTCAAAGAAATACAAGCAAGTAACGAAATTCTAAAAATTAATGACCCAAAGGAATTTGTATTTGGGTTAATCATGGGACAAATTCTAGGACTTGGTGTAGCTGCTCTTGCACAAATGAAAGCAGCTAGTGGACAGGGTAATCCAACACCACAAGACCAAATGAAGGTACGCGATATGGCATACAAGCTTGTACCACAGATACGTGAAAGAATTTTTGAGTAATAAATGGCAAACAAGATTAAATGTTCACATATTTTAGTAGAAAAACAAAGTCACGCCATACAACTACTTGAAAGAATTAAGCATGGTGAAAAATTTGGTAAACTTGCAAAAGAAAATTCTATTGATTCTGGGAGTGCAAAAAGAGATGGAAGTCTTGGTTATTTCTCAAGAGGAATGATGGTAAAACCATTTGAAGAAGTTGCGTTCAAATTAGAAATTGGGCAGGTTTCTGAGCCTGTAAAGACGCAATTTGGATATCATCTTATCAAACGTTTTTCATAATATTATAAAAATCCATCAAGCGATTCTGAAGAATCATTAGCAAGTTTTTTTGATAGTTTATTGCCCATTGCCTTAGCAGAATTAATTTTTCTTTTACCAATCCAGTAATATACCTCATCAATTGTGTCTTTTGCAATCAATACAACAAGCCTACCTGCCATCTTTCTTCCAGTCCTTCCCTTTCTTTGAATAAATCTAATTGAGCTTGGAACGTTATCATAAAAGACTACTAAATTCACTTCGGAGATATCAAGTCCTTCCTCACCTACACGTGTTGCAACTAGTACCTTTGTTTCATCATTACGAAATCGTTGTACAGTTTCAATTTGCTTTTGTTGCTTAAGACCAGATTCTCCTGCTTTACCAATCAAAATTTCTGACTTTATTCCCATATCTAGTAGTTTTGCATTTATTACTTTAACAGAATCACGATAACTTGTAAAGATAAGTGCTTTATCTTTTACGGTTGAAAGAACTTCCTCAAGTTTTATAATTTTTGAATGTTCTATTCCTTTTGACTGTGCAATCTTTGCAAGTTGTACTGCACGTGTAAAGTTTGGGTCTACCTCAAATAACTCCTTTATTCCAGCACCTTTCTTTTTTTGTGTTCTATCACAAAAATTAAGAAACGACGTAACACCGTGTGCTTCAAGAATGTTCAATGCGTACGTGATTCTGATTGCAGTAAATAATGGCTTTGCTGACCTACGGTTCTGAGTAAGAACATACTGTCTAATTCGTAATAGTGCAGAAAGTGACTTGTTATCTTTAGATATTTGAATGCCATTTTTCCTAAGAGTCGTGTATCTTTCATCTAATGCAAGTCTCAAACATGTTTGAATAGCCTTCATTTCTAATGGAAGTTCTACGTTAATCCACTGAGTTTTTGTTTCTTGTATGTATGGCTTAACATCAGGGCTTTCATCTGTTTTTTGTAATATTGTTTGTATACGTAAGGATTTTACAATTTCTTCTGCTTTTTGTTTTTCACTTGGCAATGTTGCAGTCATTGCCAGAAAGCGCACATTTCCTAAGAAATTATCGGCTATTGCAGTATATGCATAATCTCCTATTGCCCTATGTGCCTCATCAAATATTACTAGGCTAAATTGGTCAGGAGATACAATTTGTCGCTTTAGGTCGTTTCTCGTAATTTCTGGTGTTGCACAAACTATACTGTTTATCCAAAGTTTTTTCCTTTTATCAATCAGATCTTCTCCAGTTATAATTCCAATATCATCAAGTAATACATTTTCTTTAAGAAATTCATAGTGTTGATTTACAAGAACCCGTGTGGGTGCCAAAAACAAGACACCTCCATTTGCCTGTGAAATGTAATCGGCGATTACCTGTAAGGCAATTGTGGTTTTTCCTAAACCTGTTGGCAAGACAACAAGAGAGTTCTGATTTATGGCATCTTTTGCAAGTGATATCTGATACTGTCTTGACTCGATTGAATTTGACTTTATGAATTTGTGGGATATGTAATCTTGTGGCATATGAAAAATTACTGATCGAAGTCTTTTATGCTTTCTAATAGTAATTTATTGTCTATTTGTTTAACTTGGATTGTTTTTAGTGTCAGTGTTATATTGAAGATAGTTAGATATTTTCTATGAGTGGGCAATTCACAAGACCTTCCTGGGATGAATATTTCATGTTACAAGCAGAATTGGCAAAACTTCGCTCTAACTGCATTACAAGAAAAGTTGGTGCTGTAATTGCAAGGGATCATCGACAATTGGCTACTGGTTATAATGGGACACCGCCTGGAATAAAAAATTGTTATGAAGGAGGATGTAAAAGATGTACAGATAGAATGGAGGGTAAAATAAAGTCTGGTGAGGCACTTGACAGATGTATCTGTAATCATGCAGAGGCAAATGCAATCATGCACTGTGCCATACTTGGAATTGAAGCTGGTGTACAAGGTGCAATACTTTATTCTACATTTGTTCCTTGTTTAGAGTGTACAAAAATGGCTATAACTATTGGGATTAAGAAATTTATCTGCCTTGATGAATACCCTGAAACTAACTATGAATTAATAAAAGAAGCTGGAGTTGAAATTGAAATACTAAATAAAAATAAAATTGAGCACTGGGCAAAGATGTTATTAACTACAAATGACTAAAAATGCAATCAGAACGTTCTACAATACAATTTGAAGAAGTAGCCAACCTGCCAAGTTCAATTCTAATCTCTGCAACATATCACAGTCAAAAAAAGAAGGCAGTATTAAAATTCTATGAACCCAAATCACAAAAAATCTACTTGTGGACCGACAAAACT
The DNA here is from genome assembly GCA_964557215.1 of uncultured Candidatus Nitrosopelagicus sp. GTDB lineage: Archaea > Thermoproteota > Nitrososphaeria > Nitrososphaerales > Nitrosopumilaceae > Nitrosopelagicus. The sequence continues at coordinate 17,693 of CAZKZG010000022.1, forward strand.
GGCCATAAACCATACTGTTACTCAAAGCTTACACGTGATGAACTTGACTTTCTTTCAGAAAGACAAGATGTCATAAAGATTGAAGAAGTAACAAAACGAGATACTCTTAATGATAAATTTATTTCAGTGTCAAAAATTATTGTAGACGATCCACTGGCAATAGGTGGGACACAAACTTCAAAAAGTATTAGAAATGAAATTGAAGCTTGGGAATCTGATATTAAATATTATGAAAACTACCTATATGACACTAAATTAATTGTTGGTAAATACTACAAAATTGTTGATGACAAAATTGTATCTGATGATTCGGAGCTAACTGATGATACTAAACTTGCATTGAAAACATTACTGTGGGATAAATTGTCAAACTCAGGAATGGCTGATACAAA
>CAZKZG010000023.1:0-8224 GCA_964557215.1 uncultured Candidatus Nitrosopelagicus sp.
CAGGTAATTCATTTTATCTAACATTTTTCGTAGATGTTAGTGAAGATGCAGACATCAAAAATTATTCAGGTACTGCAAAAGTAGAATACTCGAGACTTCGTGAATCTGGTGATAGACAGGATTTCTTTGATTTTGGTTTCAAGCTTACTGGCGATAGTACTGTAAATTTGTCACCGCTTACCCCCTACATAACATCACTTACAAATAATGATGTTTTAATCAAGGTTACAAATGGTGGTACTGCTCCTCTATCAAACGTCGATATAATCTTAAAAAATGATCAGACATCAGTTACTGCTACTTCAAAATCTAAAAATCTTGAGAATGTAATATTTGATAAAACTCATTGGGATGTTGGTACAATAAACCCAAACTCTGCAGAGAGTTTCAGCTTTAAGATCTTTGTTCCTGAAAATATTAAAAACGAACCATTACACTTACCAATGGAAGTTACATATTTTGATGCACATGGGGAAACTCAAACTGTAACACGAGTTACTGATTTGTATATCAATGGATTAGTTGATCCATACGTTTATGGTGTAAAGGTAATTGATTTGTCTGGTAAGCAGACAGTAATAGGCGATATTCTTAACCAGGGAAACTCTGATGGATTATTTGGATTTGTAACACTAAAACCACGTGGCGACTCTAACATTCAAGAATCAACTCAATACATTGATGAAATAGAACCAGACAGTCCTGTTCCATTCAATATTCCAATTGGAACAGCAAGTAATGGAGAGCATGAAATTACAATTGAGGTAAAATACAAGGATTCATTGCGAAATGATCAAGTCATTACGTATGATACAACAATTTTTGTTAATGCACCACTAATTGCAAATACTAGCGGTGGTGATTCTACAATTGGAATAGTTGTAGTTATCATAATTATTGCTATAATTGCATATATTTTCTATAAAAAAAGACGTAGAATTGTTACTAAAACAACATAGTACTATGGAGAAATTTTGAGATCATTTTTTATACAATGGAAAAATCGTGTTGTTATGAAACAGATTTCAGGCAAATTAGCCGCATTAATGCTAATTGCCGTTTTAACTACATCTGTAGGAGCAACTCCTGCATTTGCAGATTGGGATAAAACAAATTATCCAGCAATACAAGGCTCAATTCCAGCTGGAGATTCATCTAGTTTAACCAAAATTTCACTTGTTGATGCTATGAGTACAGCTGAAAATGCAGTACCTGATAGTAAGGCCATTTATGGAAAACTTTCAGAAATTAATGGCTATGTGGTTTACAAAGTTGTTGTGATGAATGATGATAATGCATACAGCAAAGTACTAGTTGACGCTGGAACCGGCGACCAACTTTTTGTTTCTGATCCAATTACAAAACACTCAAACAAAAACAAACGTGGTCATTACAACAATAACAATCAAGATAAAAAATATGACAAAAAAATGTCTAATTATTTTAAAGGAATGACACCTGAACAAATTGCAGAAAAGAAACAACAATTCAAAGAGATGGGAGATGCTTGGAAATCATTATCACTACAAGACAGAGCAGCAATGATTATTCACTTCATGCAGATGAAGATGCAATGGGATTCTATGTCTGATGAAGAAAAAGAGACAAAGAAAGTAGAAATGAAAAAACAATGGCAAGAATATTTACCATTATCACCTGAAGACAAAAAACAAAAGCTTGAAGATTATGTCAAGTCATTAAATTAGTTTTATTCAATTTATTTTCTTAATTTCTTGTATGCAATAATTCCTGCTGAAATAATTATTCCAATAATTAGTGTATAAATCCATAAATTGTTAGATGATGATTCAGTTTGCCTACTTTCTACTTGTATTGGTAAAGTCTTCGAGTCTGTAATTTGTAAGATTTTATCATTTTCTCCATTACTTGTTAGCATGAAAATATCGCCATCTGGACTCTGGACCAGTTGTCTAATTCTTCCATATTCATCTTCAAAAAATTTCTCCGTAGAGATTATTTTGTCGTTTTCAATATCCAACATCATAACATGTGCTCCTCTAAGCGTTGCGACAAAAAACTTGTCTTTCCATTCTGGGATTTTTTCAGAATCATAATACATAACACCACTTGGGGCCCAAGTTACATCACCACTATGTAAGGCTGGATTGGCAAATTGTAAATCATCGGAATCACCAACTATTTCAGGCCATCCATAATTTTGTCCAGGTTTAATTATGTTAATTTCATCATGCGCCCTACCCTTCTCACCTGATGGTCCATGTTCTGATGCAACCAAGATGTTTTCAGAATTCCAGTCAAAGCCCTGTGAATTTCTATGACCGTAAGAAAAGACAGGTGAATTTTCAAATGGATTTTCATCAGGAATTGTTCCATCACTGTTTATTCTTAGAATTTTTCCTGCTAGAGATTTAATGTCTTGAGATAGACTTGGATTTATTGCATCACCTGTTGAGATATACAACATTCCATCTGGTCCAAAGTGTATTCTACCACCATCATGCCATAGCGCACCAGGAATATTATCAATTAGAACGAACTCATCTTTTAGATTATCATTACTAACTGTAAATCTTACAACTTTGTTTTGATATGATGGTAAATTCACATATGTCTGATATAGATACAAAAAATTATTTTTTTCAAAATTAGGATCTAAGGCAAGTCCTAGTAAACCACCTTCGTAGGTGTTGCTTGCAGGAAACTCTGCAATTAATTTTAATGATCCATCAGCTTTAATTTGCCACAAATTTCCGTCTCTTTCCGTAAAGTAGATCGAATCATCTGGTGCAAAAACCAACTCCCAAGGTATTTTTAGACCGTCAACAACTGTTTCAACCTTTATTTCTCCAAAAGCATTTGGAAGAAAAATAACTGTAACACAGACCAATAAAATAACAAAACCAACTTTCATATCTTCAATAGTCTTGACTGAAATATAGTATTTTGTTACTTTGTGCTTAGCAATAACTTCCTTGTATCTTGGCATTCTTTACAAATTGGTTTTCCTTTATACTTTGGATTTCCTTCTTTGATTTTGAGTTTTCCTTCTTGCTTTTTACAAATACAACAAAGCGTCATGAGTATTACATTTCAACATTAGATATAAAGAGTGGAGAGAGAGATAAGTTAACCAAAATATATTCGATTTAACTTTCTCCGAATCCAATGATTTTGAAAAATTATGATTTAAAAGTATTCTGAACGTTTGCTCTTTAGTGACTAACTACTAAATTTTGAGAAATTTTTTGCAACTGCACTCAAATACAAGACATTGTTCGGTATTTCTAATATGTTTAGAATCAAGATGGCTACATGATGTATTTTGGCATATACGTCTTTTTCTCTCTCGTTTTACAACACGTTCTGCAATTTCATTTGCTTGCTCTTTTGTTAAACCCTTTTTGTCAATGTAGTAGTGAACTATCTGATTGTATAGTTTATTTGCATCAAATGGTTTTTCAATCAATAGATCCCGTATGGTTTTTGTAAAATCTAAGAGTTTCCTTTTACATTAACAGTAATGGTTATTCTGTATCAAGGCTATACTTTACCATGTATGAGTGCAATACAAAAGATAGAATAGAGCTTGAATTAATTCAGGAAAAGATTCTAGAAAGAATAAGGGAACTTAATGAACTAGATCTTCCATTACGTGAAGATGCAATTTTGGAAAATTATTATGCCCTGAATGCACAGATTCAGAACTGTATCTTACATGATTACTCGTTTAGTCCAATAACAGTTGGTGTAATTCTTGGTGCAGGAGTTGCAGTTGCTCTTAGTTTTTATTTTAGAATTTGGCGAAAAAGAAAACAAATTCGTAGATATTAAAATCAGACTGAAAACTGGTTAATCTTTTCAATTGCTTGAGTTATGCTTGGTGTGTCCTTTCTGGTAGCAGGAAGGTCACCTAACAATTTAATAAAATACTCATGTCCAGTGTTTTCAGCTTTTTCAATATCAGACTGGTAGCATTCCAATGCTCTTTGTAAAAGTTCCATATCATCTCTGAGAGAATCAACTGGTTTTGTATCAGAGAGTACATCTTGGATTTTTAGTATTGCTTCGTCAATTTTTGGAATTGTTTTTACAGCCTGTTGTTGTAGTACTGGAGCAAACATCGCAGCTGCCTCTTTTAGTTCTGGGCTATTACCTATGGTTTGTAGTCGTTTTTTGTAATGTGTAAGCGATTTGAGTGTGATTTCATATCCACCTTCATTTTTGAGAAAAATTCCACCAAGCCAAATTTTGTCTGTCATAAATTCTTTAGCGCATCATGGTTTTTATTTTTTAAAGTCATCTCTGCTAAGCCAACCATCATCTTTCTTTGGTGGTTTTTCTTCAAAAAATGGTTGGCGTTCTTTCTTTGTAGGTTCTGATCTCCACATTGGTTTTTCTTCAAACTGTTCTGTTTTTTCTCCAGGAACTTTGTTCTTGAATTTTCTTATCATTCTTGGAAGTATTCTTGCAAGTGGTATTAGAAAGAAGATAAAGTAAATCCACATTCCACCTGTAGGGTCATCCATGCATGGTATACAAATTATCAATATTAATAGTATAGAGGTTATTTCATTTTTTCAGTTGTGACTACTAAAACACCAGATGATTCAAAAGCCGAAGTAATAATGCGTATGTTTCCGTCTGATGCAAACCCAGCAGGTAATGTTTTTGGTGGTGTAATTTTGCGTCACATAGATATGGTGGCAGGCATAGTTGCACAAAGACATAGCCAAACAAACGCAGTAACTGTCTCAATGGATAAAATTAGTTTTCTAAAGCCAGTTCTGGTTGGAAATGTCCTATTTCTCAATGCAAGAATCAACTATGTACAAAATTCATCAATGGAAATAGAGGTCAAAGTAGAGGCTGAAGACATCCAAAAAGGAACACGTGTTTTGACCGGTACTGCATTTGTAACATTTGTTGCTCTAGATAAAAAGGGCAAGCCGGTAAAGATACCAGAACTTATGGTGAAGACAAAAGAAGACAAAAAGCGATTTGAGCAAGGCAAACTGCGTATGGAACGTAGAATAGCAGAAAGAAGATGATCTACATACATAACAAAAAATAATTAGCTAGTAGATCTTGCATTATTAATGTCTGATTCAATTGCATCTGAATTGTTACAAAAATGGGCTGAGACTATAAAACAAGGAGATCCAAATGAGGTTACACTTCTTTATGACAAAAGGGCACTTTTACTGGGCACATTTTCGGAAAAAGAAAGAGTTGGGCATAATGCAATTTCTGAATATTTTGTAAATCTTCTCAAAAACCCAGTTTCAGTTGAAATTGTATCAGAGCACCAATATGTTTGGGATACAGTTGCAGTAAATTCTGGTCTGTACAATTTTGTCTTACCAGACAAAACAGTTGAAGCAAGATTTTCATTTGTGTATGGCAGAAATGGAGATTTGTGGAAAATTATCTCCCACCATTCATCTGTTTTACCCGAGGGAAGTTAACATGGGCGATGGCATAGGTGGCCCAGTTGTAAGATGTGTGGCTGGAAATGCGTTTGAGCTAGATGTCACCCATTACAGGAAGGATAATCAGGAACAATACAGCAGAATTGAGAAAATAATCATTGGAAAAATTGACAATCCTGAGAATCCAGAATATCGGGAAACCACTCAAGAAGAGCTAGAACATGCCCTAAAGGGAAAGTTTGTTTCTTGTAATGTTCAGTACAGAGATGACAAGACTGACGCACTAGTTTGCAATGTGTTTGTGCAAAAACCACCAGAGGGGTTTTAGGTAAGATTAATCAAACTCATTTAATCTAGTTTAGGAATTGAGTACAACAAAACGCACACGATTCTTCCTTAGGGGAATTTCTGATATCTTAAATGCAAAACTTCGTGGAAAAGGTTTTGAATATTATCATGATCAATACTGGAATGATATACCTGCAATTCAAAATTACATTAACAAACGTGCAACTAATAATTCAGAAATCACGTGGATTAAAGACATTCAGGATAGATTTGCTGAAAATCTTCCCTTTGAGAGAATTCTAATTGTTGGATGTGGAAATGGGTGGTTAGAAAGACAGCTATATGACATGGGAATTGGCAAACATTATGATGCATTTGATATCTCCCCAGAACACATTGATTTGGCAAAACAACTTTCAGGGGACAGAAAGATTAACTATTTTTTAGATGATATGGATGATTTGAAAAATATTCCATCTCAGCCATATGATGCAATATTCAATGTAGGAGTTTTACATCACGTTTTCAGATTATCCAGAACTGCTTGGACTTTACATGGTGCACTCAAACAAAATGGCTTGATGTTTAATTTTGAATATGTTGGCCCATCCCAAAACCAATACTCAGATTCGCATGTAAAAATTTTAGAACAGGTAAATGATGAACTTGGATCTAGATTCTCTACCATAATTCCTTTAAGACCAAAAAAGAGTAATTTTGAGACAGGCGATCCAACAGAGGCAGTTAACGCAGATCTGGTGCGTCCTACACTATCACGATTCTTTGATATTGTATATGATCGCGATCTAAATGGTGGAGTTGCATATCAGTTACTTTGGAATAACATTGAAGAGTTCAAGAAAGATGATGATGATGCAAAGGATGCAATTGAGCTTCTAATTTCAAGAGATGATCAGTTTACACAGGAAGGAAAGGTTCCTGTTCTATTTTGGTATTCAGTAGTTACACCAAAGCCAAAAAATGAAATTTCAACTAATGAATTACTCCCACCTTAATTCTAAGAAAAGTTTCTTCTGCCAGTTTTTAATCTGTCTAGACGTGTTAATTCCTCATCGTTTATTTCCTCTTCAACTTCTTTTTTGACATTCTTTGATTTTTTTACCTTAGTTTCTGACATTTTAACGACACCATAATTACCACTAGAACGTGGTTAAAGCTGGCGATCAGTGCAAAAGTTTAGAATCTAAGATTGTACTATGTTATCTCTTCCTAAATGCAGCAAAAATGCCAAAAATTACTACTGAAGCGATCATTCCTGCTATGCCAAGTGTTTCATTTGTTTGGAACAAGAACGCAGAACCAATAAAGACTGCAGAAGACGTAATGCTGCCTGAAAGAATTGCATTTGACTTTTGTTTCATCTGCTGCTGTAAGATGCGGTTTTCATCCATGTATTTTTTTAATTCAGGTGCAATTGTAACTGCATCACTAACTGACTGTGCAAATTTTTTCAAAGAGAATTTGATTTCTTCGACATATGCATCCTTGATCAAGTTTTCTTCTTCTAAAATTTGTCTTAACACCTTGATGAACTTGAAATCAACTTTGTGAGTGTGGTATATGCCTTCAATTATAGTTGACATTCTCAAGTATAATGCCAAATGTTTTGGAAGCTTGAATGGAAATTTACTCATTGTCTTATTTGCCATGTTCATTAGCTGTTCGACTTCCATCTCGTCAGGTTTCTTTCCATACATGCTCTTGATTGACATCTCAATTCCCTTTTCAATTACTGCGCGGTTAAAGTCGGGGGCAAGCATTCCAAGCTCGTCCATTGCGTTTACCGTTCTTGGTGGATCCTTTTCAACTAGTGCCAGATATAGTCGCACCAAACGCAGTCTTGTCTCGTTGTTTAGTCTACCAATCATTCCATAGTCATACAGAATTAGCGTACCGTCATCTCTTACCGAAATATTTCCAGGATGTGGGTCTGCATGGAATATGGAATGCTTTAGAAGCATCGTAAAGAATACCTTGTGCACATCAATGACTAGTTTTTCCCTATCAATTCCAGCCTCATCTAGAGCCTCTATGTTTGTAACCTTGATTCCTGGAATATACTCCATTGTCAGGACATTTTTTGTTGAATAGTCATTTTTGATTTCAGGAATTACGACATTGTATGGTTCCATGTTTTTCTTTATGCTTTTGAGATTTTCAGATTCTTTTGAATAATCCATTTCCTCCTCAATTGATTCAGCAAACTGCTTCATGATTGGAATTATTGAAAATCTCAGGTTTGGGTCTACAAACTTCATTGCAAATGGAATTATTTTCATCAAAACCTTGAGGTCTTTTTCTACAACTTTCTCAATTCCTGGGCGTTTTACCTTCACAATTAGCTCCTGGCCGTCCTTTGATGCTCGATAAACCTGACCTAAAGAGGCACCAGAAATTGCCTTGTTATTTAGAGAATCAAACTTTTCATCAATTTTTCCAATGTCTTTTTCGATTACTGGTCTAACTTTATCAAATGAAATTGGTGGTACACTGTCTTGTAATTT
>CAZKZG010000024.1:0-21881 GCA_964557215.1 uncultured Candidatus Nitrosopelagicus sp.
ACTGTCTAACCTTATGCACTAATTGGTTACATGAAATCATCTTTATTTTAGATAATAGAAAGGCGCCGCCCATCAGACTTGAACTGATGACCAATCGATTAACAGTCGAACGCTCTACCACGCTGAGCTAGGGCGGCTCAAATTAAAACCTAGTAAAATATGATTTAATCCTTCCCATTTGTTTTATTTCAAAGTTTTAGTTAAATTGAGAAAAAAAATCTATTATCTCATTCGTATGATTTTCAACAATTTCTACAATTTCCATATGTTCTTCTGGGGTAGGCTCTCTTTTATGAAATATTTGAAATGCACTTAGGGCAGAACCTACCATTTCACCTACAAAGAATCCACACAGAAAATCACCCGTATTTTCGCATTTCCAGACATCATTTATTCTGGGTGAAGCACCAGCATTTTTGTAAAGTAATAATGTATCCACAATTAATTTTTCTGTTTGTTCTTTAAATTCAGGATCTATTGGCAAGGAAAATCAAGAAAATTATTTTTCAATTCCTTTAGTTTTTTCAAATTTGTAAATTCCATCTAAAAATACACGATGGTCTTTATTTTTTACTCTAGAATTATTTTCAATTTCTGCGGCTGTTTGTGTTACATCTGTTAGAACATGTCCTGTTATAATTACATCATCTCCTTTTGGTACTACTTTTGTATCTCCCCAAATTTTTGTAATTCGTGGGGCTCGTTCACCTTGAAAATTTTCTATTAGAACATTTTTTTCATTAACTTTCACTGTGATGGGGAAATGTGAAAAAACTATTTTCATTTTAATTGTATACCCATCAATTACACCCTCACAAAGATTTCGGATAATTGATTTTGCGGTACGCATAATTGCAATGTTCTTGTTTCTAGTTCCTACTGCCTTTAGAAAAATTTTTTTTCCATCCAGTGAAATATCAACAGGTATTTTTTTGAATGATTTGTATGTTTTACCTAACGGTCCAGTTACTTGTATCATTTTTGATTTGTATGTTACTTCAACATTTTCTGGAATATCTAATTCCTCTTGAAATTTATTTATCTGCTCAGTAGACATATCCTATTAAAAATCCTCCTAGACCTTTATTTATTGCATCGTGATGTGTCATTACACCCTGATTTGTGGTAACAAGCAACACCCCTCTTGAATATGATGGTAAAAATTGTTGTTCCCATTTTGTGTATTCTGTCTTTTTTACTTTAAATCTTGGTGAGATTGAACCACACTTTGAAATTTTTGCAAATAATTTAATTTTGAACTTACCACCCCTGTTGTCTTCTATATGCTCAAAATCATTAATGTAACCATCTTTTTTTAATGTGTCTAGAACTTGAATAGCAAGTTTTGATGTCGGTACAACAATACACTCATCTTTTCTTCTAGATTCGGTGTTATCTATAGTGACAAATAGATTTGCTAATACATTCATTGCTGGCATTTTTATCACCTAAATTTTTTGAATCCTAATGAATTTGCTACTTCTCTGAAACATTGTCTACATAATTGTAAATCATATTTTTTGATACATGATGTATAACAACCACACCGTTTACACCATCTTGAGCCACGCCCAAAACTTTTCATTTTCCTTTCTGTAAATCCAGTCCCACGGTCTCCCCACGATCTATCTTTCATTAGTTAATGCTCACTCCAAATTCTTTAGTTAGATAATCTTTTGCCTCAACTGGTTTTATTTTATGTGTATTTCCTACTTTTGCCTTATGTTTACTTCTTACTTTTATTCGATAGCCTGGACGTGTTAAATTCACTGTAACATTTAGTCCTAAAATTCCAATTTTTGGGTCATATTTTATTCCTGGAATGTCTATATGTTCTAAAATACCAAATGACAAATTACCTTCTCTGTCGATTGATTTTTCTTTTATTTTATTTCCTTTTGCTTCAAATAATTTTTTTAAGAGATCTTTAGCACCGTCGTTTCTAACAGTAACTGCCACACCAATTGGCTCATTTTTTCTAACTCCCCAATCTCTCTGTGCTTTTTTTGCATTCCTAGCATTAGATTTCTCACCAGATATCTGATCCAATGCTTTTTTTGCAACTTCTATGGCATCTCCTGATTTACCAACACCCATATTTAGCACGATCTTTTCAAGTCTAATTTCCTTCATTTTATTTTCTATCTGTTCACTCATTTTATCATCTAATTTGTATTGGTGGTTTTTCTTTACCTAAACTCATTACTAAATTTGCAGGAATTTCAATTTGTCTTTCTCCTAATTTAATAACAACTCTTTTTGGAAGCACAAATGTACCTTCTTTAATATCTATAATTTTTCCAATTTGTCCTGCATTAATTCCTTGCATTATTAGTCCTTCTGAGTCTTTTTCCATTTTTATTATTTCTAGTATCTTTTGTTCAGGAACTTGTATTACACATGAATCACCTAATTTCACATCGCTTTCATCAATTAAGGAACGTCCATCATTGAATCCAATTTGTGTTTTTCCATTTTTGATTGTAGTTTTAGATGCAACAATAACTAGTTTTTTTGTTTTTTCAGTTTCTGGAATCACAATTGGTCTTAATATTGTCCCATTTTGTGGCACCAATCTGTAAATCTCTTTTATTCCATCTAATTGTATTATATCCATTAGCCCAATTCCATGATGTAGTGATTTTATTTTTACACCATCTATGGAAACTTTACCTCCGTATATTGCAAATTTTGCCTCTCTAAGATCAGAGACAATTTTTAACATATCTCGAAGAAAAATTGCTATTGGTATAGATTTATCTTTTTTATGTGGTCCAGGTTTTACTGTTACAGCGAATCTTTTATCTTTACGAGTAATTCCCCAAAAAGTTGGAGCCATCTGTCTTTTTAATTTTTTACTGCCAGCAATTTTCACCAATTATCTTTCCTCCTTCTTTTTTGTTTTATTACCATCAGCCACTTTTTTGGTTTGTGATGTTTTTACTTTTGATTCTTTAGTATTTCCTTCTTCTTTGATAACTTCTGGTTTTTCTTCAACAACTCTTTCAGTTCTTGGTTTTTTACCTTCTAATTTGTTCATTCTCCATTTATCATCACTATTAATTGAAGTAATCACAATATTTGTTGAATGAATAAATACATCAAATTTGTCTCCTTTGATTTTATCTTTTTTTACACCTTCAATATTTACACCGTTATCTGATAATGAGATCTTGGTGACTTTTCCATCAACTCCACTGAATTCACCACGAACAACTTTGACTGTGTCACCCTCAACTATTCTAACACTTCTTTTTCCATACTTTTTCCGAAGTTCTTTTGATAATGAACCTGAAAGTTGAGAACTTTCAGTTTGATGTGTTGCATAATAGATTTGTCGATTTCTCATTTTTGTACCATTCATGTTATACCACCATTGAAGCTAGGTTTGCTACTCTAGGCCATTTTTCAGTTGCTTCAGCTGCTACAGGTCCTTTGATGTCTGTCCCTTTCACTTCTCCTTCAGGTGTGATTAGAACTCCTGCATTGTCTTCAAATTGAACACGAACACCATTAAGACGATTAATTGCATATTTTTGTCTTATAATTACCGCACCAAAAATCTGTTTTCTTAATTCAGCTGGTCCTTTTTTAACCACAACATTACAGAAATCTCCTACTGCTGCAGCAGGCAATCTAGAAACTCTTGTTTTGTATTTATGTACATTTACAATCTCAATAATTTTTGCACCTGTATTATCTGCACAGACAATTTGTGCGCCTACTGGAATAGATCTTGTGACATAAGGTCTAAAATCAACTACACCTTTTGATGCTTTTGCACGTGCACCACCCATTATGCTTTAACCTCCACTACAACAAATGAAACTGATTTTGATAACGGTCTGCATTCTGCCGCAATAACGGTGTCACCTTCCTTTACCTCAATATTAGATGGAACGTGTGCGTGAATGGAATTTTTACCTCTTGCATATCTTTTAAATTTCTTGAAATATGTTGGCAGTTCTTTTTGTAACACAACTGTATTTTTTGCCTTTGCTTTTACTACTTTACCTTGAAATAATTTTCCACGAACAGATAATGTTCCATTAAATGGATTCTTTTTGTCATCATCGTCAGCTTTAGATTTTGGGGCAGGAACTTTTAGTCCTATATCTTGTGTCATGACAAACTCTCCAATCTTTCATATGGTTTTTTTAGTAAACTAGTACCGTTTATTTTGATTTCTTTCTTATTTAATGTAAAAACAAATTCACATATTGATTTTGGGATCTGTTTATCCCCTTTTTCGGTTTTCATTATTAACGTGTTCTTAGTTTCAAGAATAGTTTTACCACTTAGTCCAACTAATTGCTTATTTTCAGAGTTAGAAATTTTGGTTTCTAACCCAATAAGTTCACATACTGGCATCTCTAATTCTGTCATTTTTTGTTCATCTCATTTAATCTTGTAAGAAGTCTTGCAATATCTCTTTTTAATGGTTTAATTCTACCTGTTTCTTTTCTTAGAGTACCTTTGGCATTTTCTACTTCAAGTTTTGATAATTCAGTTCTCATTTCAATAATTCTACCTTTTAAATCATTCTCACTTAGCTCTCTTATTGCCTTCATTCGTAACTTTGACATTATTTTAATTCCTCCTCTCGTTCTTCCATGGTATCAGGCATTTCTTTCATTTTCTGTTCTTCTAATTCTATTAATTCTGATTCTGTTTCTGCCTTTGCAGCTAGTTCATCTGCTTCTCGTTTTATCTGTGCTTCTTTTTCTTGCATCTCCTTACTTTTTCCTTTAATTTCAAATTCTGGAATAAGTTTTTCTTTTCTAGCAATTCTAATTCTTACACCAATTAGACCCATAGGTGTTTCAACATGTACAATATCTTCGGACACGATAACATCTGCATGATGACCTGCTCTTGGCAATATTCCAGCGCTGTGTTTTTCAAAAGCAGATCTGTCACCCCTAAGCTTCCCTGAAATTGTTATCTGTGTTCCCATTGCACCGTTTTCCATAATTTGTTGCATAGTCCACATAGTGGCTCTTCTAAATGCGGTACCACGTTCAAGATGTGATGCCATTCTATTACACATAACGTTAGGTGATAGCTCTGGTTTCTGAATTTCTTCTACTGCAACTTGTGGATTTTTTAAACCGAATTTTTTTTCTAAAAGATCTGTTAGTTCTTTTATTCCAGTTCCCTTTCTTCCTATTACTATTCCTGGTCGTGTAACGTATAATGTAACTCGTGTACCAGTAGGGCCTTTTGATATTTCTACGTTCGAAAAACCTGCATCCTTAATTTTTTCACGTAGAAAATCATTTATCAGCATTGCATTATAATTATCTTTGATTACATTTTTTACTGCAGACAAAATTAAACCTCCTGTGCGACAATTTCTATATGTGTCATAATGTCATTTTTTGGAGTTGCGCGCCCTTGTGCCCTTGGAATAAATCGTTTTATTGAAACTCCTTTCTGCATAGTAGCATTAATAATTTTTAATCTATCCAAGTCCATTCCTTTATACTCAGCATTAGACTCTAAATTATCAAGCAGTTTTAAAACTTCTGTGGCTGCTTTTTCAGGGTATCTACCTGACATTACTCCAGGATCACTTCTATGACCAACTTGATTCTTAAATCTTCCAAAAGGAATGCATCTTTTATGTTCTACAACACTTTGAAGATAGTCTCTTGCTTTTTCAATTGTTAAACCTTTTATCGCAACAGTAATCTCTCGTGCATGTTTATGTGAAATTTTTTTCTCTCTCATAGATGCTCTAACGTGTTTTGTTGTATCATAATTTTGAAATGCATAATCGTATTTTCCCATTTTAATCACTTTAGTGGTACGTACAAACTTGATCTTGATGAACCTACTCCCGGCGCACCATGACTTACTCTCTTATTGGTAATGACATATTCACCAAGATAATGACCAATCATTTCTGTAGTTAATGTAACTGGGGTGAATTCTTTTCCTGAAAATACATTGATTGTTACTCCAACCATATATGGTAAAATTATAATGTCTCGTTGGTGTGTTTTTATTGGATTTTTATTAGTACCTTCTTTTGCCGCTTTTATTTCACCTATGAGTTTTTTCTTGTTATCTGATAGACCTCGTTTTAACGAACGCCTTTGCCTTGAATTTAATATTTCAAATAATTTTTCATTAGGTATTTTCTGTAGTTCTTCCAGTGACATTCCTCTATAATCAAATTTTTTAGCCAATTTTTTTCTCCATTAGTATTTTTTTGTTTTTTAGAACCAATTTATAGCATTCCTATTTTTGTGGCTAAATCTCTTGCTTTATCTGAAGAATCAAATTTTACAAATGCTTTTTTACCATAAACTGTACGTGCAGTATCTACTTGTATAGCATTTTCATTATATAGAGTCTTTATTGCATCAATGATTTTTGGTTTTGATGATTCCCTATTTACTAGAAAACATATTTTTTGCTCATTTTCTACCATTGCAAATGTTTTCTCGGTAATATATGGCCGAATTACAATTTTGTTTGCTTCTTCTACATTCAATTTAACGTCACCATTAGTTCCAGATGTCTTGATTTTATTTTTGAAATTTCTTCAATTGCTTTTTTTGAATATACTACAAGTCTAATTAAATCAGAACCCGGTGCTAAATCTAAAACGCTTAGATCTTTTACCGAACATGCATCAACACCAGGTATTGAATCACATGATTTTTTGACATTTTTTGAATCTAGCAAGACGAATAATACACTTTTGCCTATTTTTTTTGTTCTTCCTCGTAATACTACTTTGCCTGAACGTCTTTTTCTATTTTGTAAGCGTTCTACATCTTGAATCAGATTCATATCTCCTAAAATCTTTATCATTTTTTTAGTTTGATTCACTGTTTCAATTTCATCTGTTACAACTAGTGGGAATGATTCAATCTTTTCAATTTTATGTCCTCTTTGTAGAATTAATTCTTTGGATTTAGTTGCAGCAATAGCAGAACATAATGCAAGCTTATTTTCTTGCTTGTTAATTTTTTTATAAATTACTTTTTCTGCTTTTGGTGGGTGTGCTTGTCTACCACCTCTAGTTGAGGCAACTTCACCAGCTTGACCTTGTCTTCCACCACCACCACCTTTCATTCTAGCAATTCTAGAAATACCTCTTCCTGTTGGCGGATCATTAGAATCTGCAACAACATCTTGTCCTGCAGTTGGATGTGTTGAATGTTTTTGAAAACCGTGTGATTCTAAATTAATGTATGCCTTATGTATGATATCTTTTCTAATTGGTGTTTCAAAAATATTTGGTAATTCTATTTCTCCACTCTTTTTTCCAGTAAGTGATAATGTATTTATTTTCATTATGGTAGCACAACCTCAAGAATATTTGGTTTAAGAATTTTTTTTGGTTCATTACGAATTTGTTTTCGTAATTTGATTAGTCTTCTATATGTTCCAGGAACTGAACCTTTTACAATAATATAATCTCCATTTACGTTTCCAAAATGTTTGTAGCCACCATCAGGATTAATCTCAAATTCATTTTTTTCAGTACTACTCAAAATCATTATTCGTTTATCATATTCTACTCTTTGATGGAACCCTGTTTGTCCTGCTCTTGGAACTGTATACATTACGTTTTGTGGAGATATTGGTCCTAATGAACCAAGTTCTCTTACAGTCTTTCTTGACTTATGTTGCTTTCTTTTTGCGCCCCATCTGTAAATCACACCTTGCCATCCCTTACCTTTTGTAATTGCAGCAGCATCTACTATTGAACCACTTTCAAACACTTGATCAATTTTTACTTCTTTTCCAAGTAAGTCCTTTACAAATGCAAATTGTTTTAACACATCTCCACCTTTAACCGCAATTTCAAATATGTATGGTTTTTTTTGTTCTAATCCTACTAATTTTGGTGTAACTGCAACTATTGCAAAAATCTGTTTAATCTTTCCGAGTGATTTTTCTGCATTTTCAATATCGTCATCATCAACTTTCACCTTGAACGCTTTTTCAATATTTTTTGGGGTATCTTTTGTATAAACATCAAAGGCTGCTTGAAAACCACTTGTATTCTTTGTATAGCCTCTAATTCCAATCACAACATATGGGGGTGTTGCAATTACTGTTCCGAGTGTTACTAATTGCTTTCCGTGATTTGGTGTTTGTGCTTGGTCATCAATACTAACAATTTGAACACATCCTGCTTTGAAGCCAGCATGAGCCAATAATCTTGGTTCATCTGAGTTAATTTCTGGCCATCCGCGAATTCTAGCTTCCATGTTTTTGGCACGTCCCCTAGGGGAATATGCCATACTTCCTCTTCTTGGTTGACTATGTTTTCTATGTCCCATCGATAATCGAAAAAAGTCGTTAACCGTTTAATAAATTAAGAGAATTTCCAATAAATTCCAGTATTTTCTGAAAAATTTCCTATGTACCTGTAAATTGTGAGAGTAGTGAAAAAATACTTGCAGAACCGATTACAATTCCAGCTAAACCTAACAAAATAGCTAAAATTAGAAAATTTTTCTGTTTCTTCATCAATTTTATGTATTTATTTTTTGAATTTATTTTATTCGAAATTTGATTTAGGATTTAATATTGCCAGACAACCCAAAATTGCTTCTTCCAGCCTTACTGTTTCAGTTCCTTGTTTAGGAAAGAAATTTGCACTTTTTGTATTATTCAAATTATTAATCCTATTACCTAAAATATCATGAATTCCTTTTTTTGTTGAACCAAAAACGAGCAAAATTGGTTGATTTGATTTCTTTAAACTGTCAATCTTTTGTATGGTTAGATTTTTCGATTTCCTGCTAGTTAATATTTTCATTCCATTCCAATTTGTCAACACCGTAAATAAATTTCCACTTTGCTTTGCATGAAAACACCAATAATATGGAATTTCATCCTTTGAAATTTCTTTAATCATGAATTCTGGATTGACTTTTTTAATTAACACAATAATTTTTTTGCCGATATTTTGTTTTCCATTATATGGAATTAATTTATTAATTCCTAAATCTACTACTTTTTTTCCTTTCATGCCTATTACTAAACCCTCCCGAAAATCCCCACTCTTAATTTCATCAATATTCGACGTACCAGTTTGATTTGGTGTCTTTAAGGGAGGTAGCAGTCCTGCAAATTTTAATAAGTTTGATTTTGGAAAAATTCTCTTTCTGAAGTATTGTGGTGTTGACAAATATTTCAAAATTGTAAGAAGTAATTTTGAATCTTGCTCGTTTTCTTTCCCATCTTTATAGATTATAATTTCATCTACTTTGAATATTCCACAAGCTCTAGCAATAATTGCAATTTTCCTAGTTTTATTTTCTAGTGTTTTTTCATCGTCTAATGATGAATCAGGTATCGCTATTGCAAGTTTCATAATATTTTAAATTTTTTAAAATATAAAATTGTAATGTTATTTATCTTGTCGTGGATATTTTGTCTCTGCATTTTCAGCAATTTTTTTAATTTCCTCTTCGGTTACGAATTCAAATAATTTATTTTTTAAACTTATTTGCGACATTTTAATATTTTCTGCACTATCTTTGTAATTACTTCCTACATTAATCACTGCGGTTGCTAATATTTTTGCATCATCAAGTGTTAAATCAGGTGAATAATTTTTTTCAAGAAATTCTGTTGCAGTATCGGAGTTTGCACCAATTGCTACTGCATTGTACATTATGTATGCACCACTTGGGTCTGTTAGATATAGTGAACTACCAGAACTATCTACACCACCGATTATTAATGATACACCTAATGGTCTGGCTCCTGCATATTGTGTATACTGTTGACATTGATCTGCTAGATGTTTAGCAACTGTTTGAACTTCTACTGGTTCATCATAAACTAGTTTATTACTCTGAGAAAAAAATCTTGCATTATCAACTTGTGCACGTGCATCTGGAATATATCCTGCTGCAGCTGCTCCAACATGATAATCTACTTGGAATATTTTTTGTGGGGTAGTTGATATTTGTAATCTTCTTGGTTTCTCTTCAACTGCAATTATCACACCCTCTTTTGTTTTAATTCCTATTGCAAGTGCACCTCTTTTTACCGTCTCAATAGCATATTCTACTTGATACAATCGACCATCTGGAGAAAAAACGGTGATAGCCCGGTCATAACCTTGCTGAGATGGCATCATTGTAATGAAAAAGATTCGAATGGTTAATTTAACATTTTGCTATTAGTTTTAGTAATGGGATATAAGGAAAAGGCTGTAATCATTCCTCTTGCATTATGTGCTATTCTCATATTTGGGTTTGGGATCTATAACACTGCATGTAAACACTCTTTTTTTAGTTTCTTTGGCTGTTAATTCGCAATGTGAATTGTTGAATCTAATTTAGCATATTTCTATTATTTCATGATTTTTTAATATTTTTTATGTCTTCAAAAAAATCATTTTCTATAATTGGTGAGTTTACTGAATCAGAAATTACAGAGATTAGAAGTTATTTTAATGAAATACCAATTAAAGAGATTTTGATCGGTCTAAAATTTGCAAAAAATCGTTGGAGTGCAAAAGATGCTGGAACGTTAAAGGTGGGCAGGAAGAGTATAATACAAAAAGAAATTCATTCAGTGACTTCTGAACAGGCTGCCTGGAGATTAAATAATTGGAAAATGATGATTGCAAATTATCGCAGACGAGGTTATAGCTATCCTACAATATCACGAATAAAAAAAATTCTAGTTCAAATAAGTAAAAAGAAGTCTAAATAGGATTTTCTTTTTCTGCAAGAATCGTATCAATAGTTGTAACTGGTGGTTCAGGCATATTACTCCTTATGTTACCTTCAACAACAGCTTGTGCTTCTTCTAATATTGATAATGCATCAGAATTTGATGTTTCTGTGATTGCGATTGAACCATCATGTGTAACTGATGAACCTGTAACAATGTCACCTAACATAGTATTTAGATCTTGCATTGATGTTGCAACACTTGGCATCATATCTCCTAATGATGTACTTAGACCTTTAATCAATGACATACATGGGCTTAATGTAACTACCACGTCTCCTAATTCTGAAACTGTGTTTAATCTTAATTGAACTTGCTCCATTGATAGTTTTGCTCCACTAACCATATTTTTCATTTTTCGTATTTCAGCTAGTTCATTTGCAAAAACTTTGGCATATGTTTCATTATTTGATTTTTTTGCATCAACAATCTTTGCAAAAATTGTATCTTGTTTAGTCTTTAATTTATTATCAATGTCTGCTAACCTAGTTATTTGAAGTTGTAATTTTTTTTGTGCTGTATCAAGTCTATTTTTTAATGGGGCTTCTGGTTTTACTTTTCCCATGAATTTTTGGGATAATGCATCTCCATTTTTCAATACATTCCATTTACCAGATAATGATACCATCGAATTATAATTAGTAAGTTGATTTTTCTTATTAAAACTAAAAAAAAATGATCTAATTACCTAAATTTTGTTACAAGATTACAAAATTCATTCACAATTAATGAATTTTAACCAAATGTTAGTGTAAAAATCTCTAGATTTGCCCCAGTAGCCTTAATTGTTATTGTATGGGTTTCACCCTCTAACGTTTCTATCATATTGTATAGACGTGGCTCATTAATCTTGATTTTGTTCTCTATAACATCTGTTCCAGCAATTTGTTTTGGCACTTTTTTACCATCAATTAAAATTTCTAATTCACCATTACCTGCAGCAACTATGTTAACTTGTTTTGCATTATATTCCAAAACAATTTTTCCAGAATTTGAAATTAACTCCATTCCATCCGAATTATTTTTCCAGTCTCCTTCTAAATAGAAATAATGTTTAGCAAATTCTTTTGGTAATTGGTAATTAACTATTGAACCAGCTTGAAAACCTTCAGTATTTCCAAGTTGATTTCGTCCATTTGCAAATTTATATCCAAAATACAATTCAGGTGTTCTTAGAGATGAGTGTTTATACTCTTCAATTTCTAGAGTTTCACTAATATTGAATTCTTTATTATTTTGTTGTAAACGTTCTTGTAGTAATACTTGTATTACCATTTCTGTTTCTTTATATGCACCTTCTCCAATATGATCAAATCTGATATAGCCCTCATGGTCTGCAATATACTTTCGTGGCCAGTAATTATTTTCAAACGAATTCCAAATTTCTTTATTATTATCTAGGATAACAGGATACTTGATTCCAAATTTTGTTACAGCATTCAGTACATTATCTTGATTTTTTTCAAATTCAAATTCTGGTGTATGTACACCGATAATCACCAAACCTTGCTCGTTATATTTTTCATCCCAAGCTGTGATGTATGGAAGTGTTCGTATACAATTAATACAACTATATGTCCAAAAGTCATATAATACCACATTACCTTGAATTAATTGTTCAAGTTCATTTTCTGTTGTATTAATGAATCCTGTAATTCCTCTTAAGGTTGGTGAGTTTTTTAGTAATATTTTTTCTTTAGTATCTAATTGATTCGTTGTATTTTTTTTAAGATCAATTTCAGTGTAAAATAAATATAATGATGTTACTCCAATGAGAATTATTATTCCAAGTATCAAACCGGTTTTTATTTCTGTTTTCATTTTTATCAAGTTATAAAGATATTATTTAGAAGTGGAAAGCTTGCAATTACTGCTAATTGATTTGTAAAAACAAGAACCCCTAAAAATATTATTAATGTGCCTAAGATAAGAGTGGCATATTTTAAATGTCGACTCACACGTGAAACAAATCTGTTTGCTTGTGTTATCAAACATCCCATTATAATGAATGGAATTCCTAGCCCCAAAGAATATGCAAGCAGCAAATTGAACGAGATACTTGGGTTTGTAGCAGCAAGTGTTAGAATTGAACCTAAAATTGGTCCTACACATGGAGTCCATCCTCCTGCAAAGGCAAGCCCAAAAAGAAATGATAGTGGAAAACTAGCACCAGATTTAGTTGGGAAAATTTTTTTTTCAAAATTTAGTTTATTAATTTTTGAGCTTAGTATCATAAAAACACCAAATCCAATAATAATTATTCCTCCTATTTGACTAAAATTTGAAATTAAACTTAATGTATTTGATGCAAATGTTGAATTGATTGTAACACCAATTACAGAAAATACAATAGAAAATCCTAAGACAAAAAATATTGTATTCAGTATAACATTAGTTTTGTTGATAAAGATTTTTGATGATTGATTTGATTGAGTTAGATCAGAAATTGTTGTCCCAGAAATATATGCTAAAAATGCTGGAACTATCGGTAAGATACATGGCGCAAAAAATGATCCAACACCTGCGATTATAGCAACAAAAATCGTAATTTCATCCATAGTATGTTTTTCTTTTTTGAATTAATAATATTGTTTACGTTAACACTTACTTTTTATTCAAGATGTAACTGGCGTATATTATGAACAAGAGATTCCTGGCTGTTGGTATTGCTTTAGCAATTATTGTTACAGTTGCTGCTATTGTGGGTTCACCTGCAGGGCCAGTTGGAATAGACGCAATGAGATAATTAGATTATTTTAAATTTTTTAGCACATTTTTCTATTACTGTTAATGTTTCATTAATTTGCTTTTTAGTATGCCATGCTGTAACTGAAAATCTTATTCTCGCACTATTTTTTTTTACGGTTGGATAGCGAATTGGCTGTGCATAAATACCATTTTTAAATAAATATTTTCCAATTTCAAGTACTTTTTTTTCATTCCCAATAATTATTGGTATTATCTGGCTAGATGACTTTGTTTCAAATCCAATTTCTTCTATACCTTTATGAAATAATTTGATATTAGTCCAAAGTTTTAATCTCCTTTCCTCCCGATTTGAATTGAATCTTTTTAAAGTAAATTCAATAATTGATGCTGGCAATGCTGATGTGTAAATAAATGATTTTGAACGATTAATGCACAATTCAATTATATTTTTTTGAGATGAGATATACCCCCCAAAACTACCTAACCCCTTACTAAGACTGCTAATGTACAAATCAATTTTTTTACTAACTCCAAATTGCTCTGCGATACCTTTACCATCAGACCCAAATACAAAATCACCATGTGCATCATCTAAGATTGTTATAACATCATATTTTGAGGATGTTTCAGTAATTTCTTTTATTTTCGCTAAATCTCCATCCATACTAAAAACCCCTTCAGTAATTATGAATTTCCTGCCTTTTGATTTTTTTATTTTGGATTCTAGATCATGTAAATTATTATGTTTGTAAATTTTTATTTTGGCCGATGTTAATTTGCATGCCTCAATTATACTTGCATGATTTAGTTCATCACTAAAAATTGTATCATGTTTTTCAATAATTGCTGTTATTCCACCTAAATTTGCCATGTACCCTGTTGGATAAACAAGAGTTTTTTCTTGAGATTTATGGGCTGAAATTTTTTTTTCTAATTCTTGAAATTTTTTATCATTACCTGTTACTGAGCGTGAACTAGACTGAAATTGTTTATTATTTAAATTTCCTACACTTATTCCTAGATAATCATTTGATGATAAATTTAGTAATTTTTTATTTTTAACATGGATATATTGTTTTTTTACTACTGTGTTCTCTAGTTTCCTAAGCAGATCTTTGTGTTTTAATTTATTTAATTCGGCATTAATGAATTCAAGTTTATGTTTCAAGGCCTATCTCTTTTATCATGTTATCGTCTTTGTTCATAGAATTACCACTTAAGGTAAGATATCCAGCACTGATAATTCCATTTGCACCACTAAGAAGTAATTCCTTTCCATCATCATTTAGATTTACTTCTCTACCTCCTGAAATTTTAATTATTGACTTTGGGAGAAGAAATCTCAAAACCGCAAAAACTCTTAGAATTTCCTCCAATTCTAATTGTTTCTGAAATTCAAGTGGTGTTCCAGGAAATGGAACTAATAGATTTATTGTTACTTCCTCAGGATCTAGTTCTGCAATTTCTAGAATAAATTCCTCTCGTTGTTTTTTTGTTTCACCCATTCCAATAATCCCACCGGTACAAAGCTCTAAACCTGCCTGCCTAGCAATTTTCAGTGTTTTTACTCTATCATCAAATGTATGTGTGGTACAAATTTCTGGAAATTTTGTTCTCGAGGTTTCTAGATTATGATTATATCGTTTGACATTTAATAATTTTAATTTTTTTGCTTGCTCAATTGTCAGAAATCCAAGGCTACATTCTAAACTTATTCCAACTTTGGAATTAATCTCCTCTATAATATTACAGATGTTTTGAAAATCACTATCAGATGGTTCACGCCACGCAGCAACAAGACAAAATGAGCTAGCACCATTATCTTTTGCCGTTTTTGCCTGTTTAACAATTTCGTCAGATGGTTGTAATTTGTAATCATCAATTTTTGTATTAAAAAATGCTGATTGGCTACAAAATGAACAATCTTCACTACAGTAATTTTTTTTAATATTTGCTAATTGCTCAACATCAATTTTCTTTCCTTGAAAAAATCTAGTAATTTCATTCGCTGCATCAGATAAGTTTTTTAGAAATTTATCTTCCGTTTGAAATAACATTATTGCGTCAGATTTACTAATAGATCCACTTTTGATAACATTTTTTTTACATTTTTCAATGATACTTTGCTCAAAATACATTAATCATTTTTTGATTCTTTCTATAATTAAGCGTTAACTAGTAATTTTTTATAAGTTAACGCTTAATTAATAATATAAAATGAGTTAGTTCATGAAAAGTAACGTTTGGCATCCTAATACACAGATGTCTGAATGGAAGAACTTTCCAGAAATTTCCAGTGCAAAAGGAGTTTGGCTATTTGATACAAATGGAGAAAAACTTCTTGATGGTGTTGCAAGCATGTGGTCTAATGTTTGGGGTCACTCAAAGCCTGAATTAATTAGTTCTATTGTAAATCAGACAAAAAAACTTCAGCATTCTTCAATGTTTAATCTCACAAATCAACCTTCTGAGAGATTAGCTAGAAAATTGATCAGTTTATCTCCAGGAATGAAACATGTATTCTTTTCAGACAATGGCTCAACTGCTATGGAAGTAGCAATTAAGATTGCATTACAGTATTGGATAAATTTGGGAGTAAAAAAAACAAAAATTGCAACATTAGAGAATGGATACCATGGTGATACATTTGGTTCAATGTCTGTTGGCTATGTACCTGAATTTTTTCTAAATTTTAAATCCAAATTATTTCCAACAACTAGATTTCCAGTTCCAAATAAATACAGAACCCCCAGAAATTACACTTTTTCTGATTATCAGAATATTTGTTTGGACAAAATAGAGAAAAAATTATCTAATGATGATAAAATTGCTACTTTTGTTATGGAAAGTGGAGCACAAATGGCAGGCGGTGTAATCATTTATCCAAAAAACTTTCAAAGAAAAATAAATAAAATTTGTAAAGATTGTGATGTGTTGTTTGTATTAGATGAAATTGCAACTGGATTCGGTAGATTAGGGTCAATGATTGAATATGATAGTCAGAATTGCAAACCTGATATAGTATCTTTTGGAAAAATGCTTACTGGCGGTTATATGACATTTGCAGCTACACTTACTACAAATAAAATCTATGATGCATTTCTAGACAAATTTTCTGCAATGAAGCATCTTTTTCATGGCCATACATACACAGGAAATCCAATTGCAGCATCACTTTCATTAACAAACTTGCAACTTTATGAAAAATTTAGTCTAATAAAAAAAATTCAAAGTAAGTCAACTATTTTCCAGAAACGTGCAGACGAATTTTATGCATTAGAGTCAGTTGGCGATGTCAGAACTAAAGGAATGGTAATGGGTATAGAGTTAGTTTCTAATAAAAAAGAAAAAATTCCAATTAAGACTAAAAAATCAATTAATAAAATAGTCTTTGAAGAGGGAAGAAAGCACAATGTATATTTTAGAACATTAGGAAATATTGTTATGCTAGTTCCTCCATTAGCAATTTCTACAAATGAACTTAATTTCTTAATAGATGGTACAATTAAAACGATTAAAGGAATCTCATCTCATCTAAAATGAAATCTATATTCATTACTGGTACTGACACTGACGTTGGGAAAACATGTGTTACAGCATCAATTGCACGATTATTACATGAAAAAGATATCGATGTTGGAGTTATGAAGCCGTTTGCAAGTGGAGTAGATAACAGTTCCAACGGTATTTCTGATGATGTTAGAGTACTAATGGAATACTCAGGTGTATCAGATCCAGTGAAACTTGTAAACCCATATTTTTTTGAAATACCATCATCACCTTTTGATGCTGCAAAACAACTCAATATTGAAATTGATTTAGAATTGATTTATGATTCATTTAATCAATTGTCATCAAACCATGAAATTGTTTTAGTAGAAGGTATAGGAGGTGTTCTCACTCCAATTTTAAATCATTTCTTTCTTGTTGATTTAATCAGAAAATTAAATTTAGAAACTTTTATTGTCACAAACTCTAAAACTGGAACTGTAAATCATACATTACTTACATATGATGCATGTACTAGAATGGAAATACCAATTAATGGATTTATTATTAATGAAATTTCAAAAGACGGTTATTCGTTAGAAAATTTAACAAAACAGATTGAACAATTAACTTCTAAATCTGTGTTAGCAACAATTAATAAAATTGAAGATTTTTCGTTTGAAAAATATTTTGTAGAATTTGAAAAAAATACAAGCTTATCAAAATTAGGTCTTGAAAATCTTTAATCTATCTAGATTTTTATTACTAACAAAATTTTTTATATCGATAAATAAATTTGAAAATGATTCTTTGTTTTGATCTATCCTATACATTTTACACATGTTACTAGACTCCTTATTTGTTACAACCCATATGTTGTTGTTATTTTTTTGAATTGATTTTAACTGCTCAATTTTCCCCCTAGTTTTATTACTTTCATTTGATTTATCAAAATGAATTATAACTGCATTATTAGGATCATTTTTTAAATAATTTAGATTAGGAACGACAATATCAATTTCTATATTCTGGTGTATGATTTTTCGTTGACTAGGAATAAGCATTTCAGTTAGAATGTAATGGGATAAACTTTCAGCTAACACTCCTAATTGTTCTTCAGTTTCAATTTCCAAGTTCTTTATTCTGGGTATTGTTTTTTCTAAAATGTGCTGAATAAACTGTGAAAATTCATTGTTTTGAAGTAACTGATGTATTTGTTTTTCTGGGATTTTCTTAATTTCACTGTATAAAATTTCCTTAATCGAAGAAATTTTTTCCATATTGACTATTCTGTGAATGTATATCTTCTCTCTCCTCTACTTTCAGAGGATTTACTTTCAACAAACTCAAGAACAAACTCCCTTTTGGTATTAAGTAATGATTGCTCAGGTGTTAGTTTGTTTTCATGTAGTTGCTCATATTGATCTAGACTTAATTTTTGTCTGTAACCAATTTCTGCTTCAAGATTCATATCCTTTACAATTGCTTCATATTCTGGTTGAATTACTCCACTGAATACCATTGCACTACTACCACTTCCATATGATGCAAATCCAAATCTCTTTTGATTTAGATCAATACCCTTTTGGTATTCAAACTCTAGGCAACTTCTAAATACTAAATAAAGTGATGCAGTGTATAAGTTACCAATCATTTTTGATGCAATTAATGAACTTGCAACTTTGTTTTCATATACTTCTTGATATTCATCAGTCTTTGCAAAACGTTTTGTAAATTCATGATCTTTTGTCATAAAATCAGAATCTGCAAGAATAGATTCAATAGTTCCACGTGGATCTTTAGGTACTGGTTCTTCCATTCCAATCTGCTCTATGATTTTTGCCCATCTTGGAGTGCTTCGCCATTCATGGCGAACCAAATATGCCAGGGCTTTTTTACCCATATTGCTGTATGGCAAATGCATGTTTATGTAACTCATATGGTCTAACATACTTTCACCTTCAGATAATGTAATTAATCCAGTTTTGATTGCTTTTTTTGTATAATCAACTAATGCATTCTTTACTTGAATTAGATAGAGAAGATTTGAATATTGACCATGTACAACAGGAGTCTCTTTACCAAATGGTCTGTAAAAGTCATATTCATTTTTAATAGATGTCGATGTAACTTTTGGATCAAATTCTAATAATCTTGGTTTGTCATTTAGTAACATTGCAATTGCTCCACCACCTTGGGTCATCTCTCCACTAGAACCTAAATCATATTTTGCGATATCTGAAACAACTACCAGTGCATGTTTGTCTTCAGACTCACCAGCTCTAATCCAGTTTGAATTATCATATAATGCATAAGACCCACTTACACATGCAAATTTACATTCAATTCCACCGCAATGTTGAAATGAACCAGAACCATAGATTTGCTCTAACATTCCAATAACATACGAGTTCATTGCTTTTGATTCATCTAAAGATGATTCAGTTGCAACATATAATCTCCCTATATCTTCTGGTGAAAGTTTGTTTTTTTGCATTATTTGTAAACATGCATTTGCTGCTAAACATGCAGGATCTTGATTTGCGTCAACAATAGCCATTTTTACAATTCCCAATCCACGCTCAAGTTTTTGTGGGTCAAGACCTCTAGCCTCTGCAAAATCAGAAGCATCTACATACAATTTTGGTATGTATACTGAAATATCATCAATTCCTGCTGCCATAGCTATGCCTTTCTCAGTGAGTATATAACGCTTCTAACGTAAAAATGTCACCATTATTAGAGAACTTTTTTTGCGATCATTAGTGAAAATCTGTAAATTTTCTAGTTTTCTAGCATGGTTTCAAAAACTTTTTCAAAAACCTCATATTTTTGTGCGCCGGTAAGTTTCTGAATATCAGTATTTGATAAAACAAAAAATGCAGGTGTTCCAGTAATTCCTAACATTCTTGCATCATTATTACTAGATTCTATAATTGATTTGTATTTATTATTACGGTCACAGTCCACCAATTTTTCCATATCCAAATCTATTTCATTGGCAAATTTTAGTAAGTTTTGTTTTGATGCCCATCCATTGTTTTCACCATTCCAATTATTGTAAAGTATGTCATGATATTCCCAAAATTTTCCCTGTTCACCAGCACAATGTGCCATGTGAGCTGCAGATAATGAGTCAGGACCAATTATTATAAAATCCTTAAACAAAATTTTTACTTTTCCTGTATTAACATAATTTTTTATAATTTTATGTTCTGTATCTTGAAAATATACATTACAAAAATGGCATTGATAGTCCCCAAATTCAACTAATATTAGAGGTGCATTTGGATTTCCTAATACTGGAGATGAATTTCCAAAGAATGTATCTAAAGTAAGCTCGTTGTTGTTTTCTTGTGTTGATATTGGTTCTTCATTAATTTCCTTTTCTACTGGTTGAAAAAACTCCCCCCCGAATACAAAAATTAATACAATTACAGCTGTTATTGATGCGCCATAAACAATTGATGGTCCATGTATTTTTGAACTAGCATTTGATTTTTTTTCAATTTTATGATCTTCAATAATTTCATTTTCTTCATAGTTTGTATTTTCATCAGATGACTGACCTTCGTCTCTATTTTCGTCTGGCATAGAGAATTTTTCATGGTAATAGGATTTAGTTGTTCCTAATTTAATTTAATAAAGTGTACATTGTGGTAAAAATATTGAAGAAAGTATTTGTAAATGGCTTTGGTTCAATTGGAAGTAGGATTCTACAATTTATCAAAGACGATCCAGAAATACAGGTAATTGGTGTAGGCAAATACTCACCTGATTCTAAAGTCAATGATGCATTGTCCAGTGGATATAACGTATACGTGCCTAAATCTAAAGAAAGTGAATTTAAGAATTTTGAAATCAGTGGGAATATTGAGACTGCTTTAAATGATTGTGATCTTGTTATTGATGCATCTCCAGGTGGAATTGGGTTTCAGAACAAAAAAAATCTATATGAACAAAAAAATTTATCAGTCATATATCAAGGTGGGGAATCAGTACTTGGTGAAAATGCAGTTTCAGATTTATTGTTTAATTCACGTGTAAATTATTCAGATGCATTTGAAAAAAAACATGTAATGCAAGGAAGCTGTAATGTTACCGGTATGGGAAGAATTCTTGAACCATTACGTAGTAAATATGGTGAAATAGTACGTCGATTTGATGTAACATTAATTCGCAGGTGGGCTGATATTGAACAAAATGACAAACTGGTACCTGATACAATTGAACTAACACAACATCCACACCACGGTGACGATGTTAAATCATATTTTGGAAAAGACGCACCACTTTTTGTTCGTGCAATTAAAGTTCCTACAAGACAGATGCATTTACACATAATGGATATTAGATTTAATACTAATGCGCCTACACCATCTGAGTTTCATGATGTGTTTAAAGATGAATATGGAGTAGCAACAATTTGGACTGCTAAAGGAACTAAAGACGTAAGAGATTTTGCTAATAATATGAATTTTAGTTTTAAAGATACAAACATGATACACATACACGCTAACATGACAATATCAATTGATGACACTGTACAAATTATGTATTCAGATGATCAAACTGGAATTGTAATTCCAGAAAATCATATGTTAATGCAAGCAATGTTGTTTGAAAAATCATACAATGAAGCATTTAATCATACTGAAAAACTGTTTAATATGAAAGAAAAAAAATATCTATTAGAAAAACATTTTGCAAAGAAAGAAGATTAATCTATTTTTTCTATTCTAATTTTTTCAGGTTTATTTTTTGAAACTTTTTCTATAATAATTCTTATCGAACCAATCTCAATTTTATCATCCTCTTTGGGCATATCATGCAATTGTTCGTGTAGCAATCCATTTAATGTTGAATAATCATCTCCAGGTGGGATATTTGATTTGAAAATTTCGTTAATTGTATCAATTTCTATATCACCATCAGTTACAATTGCATTTTGACCATCTCTT
>CAZKZG010000025.1:0-5802 GCA_964557215.1 uncultured Candidatus Nitrosopelagicus sp.
CATGGTAGCAAATGATTGGGATGTTTGTGTAGCAGATGGTGCATGCATTGAAGCATGTCCTGTTCAAATATTTCAGTGGTACAGAACTGACAAAGATATGTCAGGCATTGATGCAGTAAATGATACTACTGAATGGAAAGGCGAAGGCGCAACTGAAAAAGAAGAAAGACTTGATTTCACAGACAAGGCAGATGCAATTAGAGAACATGACTGCATTTACTGCATGGCATGTGTATCAGTTTGTCCTCCACAAGCAGTTCTCGTTGATCAAGCCAATATGGAATGGCACGAGAAAGCAGCTGGAACTTTTGTGAAAATGGAATCTGGTTCAGAGAATCCACATGCACACGATTAGAATTCAAATCTAATCTTTTCTTTATTTTTCATTTTTTATCTACTAGTGGGTTGTATACCAATCATGCATAGAATTGGAATAGATCTGGGTGGAACAAAAACAGAGGGAATATTATTAGATGAAAAATTTGAAACTATAGACAGAAAAAGATTACCTACAAATCAACAAGAAGGATATACGTCAATTCTTTATTTAATTAAAAATCTTGTTGATGATTTAAAACAGCAGGCAAATGATAGTGTATCCATTGGAATTTGTACACCTGGTGCATTATCAAAACAATCTGGTGTAATTAAAAATAGTAATACACAGTGTCTTATTGGAAAAGATCTTAAGAATGATTTACAAAATATACTGAATCAGGAAATTTCCATTGAAAACGACGCAAATTGTTTTGCATTAGCAGAATCAAAGCTTGGTGCTGCACAAAATTTTGATATTGTTTTTGGTGTAATAATGGGAACTGGTGTTGGTGGAGGTCTTATAATCAATGAACAAATTCACAGTGGTAGAACAAATATTGCTGGTGAATGGGGA
The DNA here is from genome assembly GCA_964557215.1 of uncultured Candidatus Nitrosopelagicus sp. Lineage (GTDB taxonomy): Archaea > Thermoproteota > Nitrososphaeria > Nitrososphaerales > Nitrosopumilaceae > Nitrosopelagicus. The sequence goes on from CAZKZG010000025.1 coordinate 893, forward strand.
CATCATTGCATTAGACCAGAAGGAAATTCATGTTATTGTGGAAATTCAGGGTGTGTTGAAACTTATCTTAGTGGTCCTGCACTAGAAAAAAGATGGGAAGAACTTTCAGGTAAACACCAATCAGTATCTGAAATTCTTCAGAATAATGAGGCTGATATTCTTACAGCATGGAAAAATGAATTCCTAGAGAATTTTGGATTAGCACTTGGAAATGTAATAGATATTTTAGATCCTGACGCTATTGTTCTTGGTGGAGGATTATCAAACATTCCATTTCTATATGAGGAAGGGAAAAACTCAGTTTACAAAAAAGTCTTTAGCGATCAAATTGATACTCCAATTCTAAAAAATAAACTAGGTGACTCTGCCGGTGTTTTTGGTGCATGTATAATATGATTATTTATTGAGGTTCAATAGTAGCAGGGGGTTTGCTGGAAATTACATAAGATACCCAAGTAACCTCTTCAATTTCATTTGTAATTCTGTTACTAATTTTTTCTAGAATTCCGTGTGGTAATCTAGTCCAATCTGCAGTCATTGCATCAATTGAATCAACGATTCGTACAGTTACAATCCTTCCATATTTTCTTTCATCACCAACAACACCTACAGCTTTATCATCTCCTACGGCAGCAAATGCCTGCCAAACTTGATTGTATAATCCAGCATCCCATAACTCATCTTCTACAATTTTACTTGCTTTCCTTGAAATTGATAATTTACTTGGGGTTACTTCTCCTATTACTCTTACAGATAATCCTGGTCCTGGAAATGGATGTCTTTTTACTAATTTTTCAGGGACACCAAGAATTGCTGCAACTTCTCTAACTTCATCCTTGTATAATTCTCTTAACGGTTCTAAAATTTCTAGATTCAACCAATCAGGTAATCCACCAACGTTATGATGTGATTTTATTACAGATGCGGGTCCTTTTGAGACTCCACTTTCAATTACATCAGGATATAATGTTCCTTGTGCAAGCCATTTGAATGGACCATTCTGTTCGGCAAAATCTGTAAAAACTCTGATAAATTCCTCCCCTACAATTTTCCTTTTTTCCTCAGGATCCAAAACACCTCTTAATTTTGAAAGAAATTTTTCTTGCGCATCTATTTTATGGAAATTCACTGAAAAATTTTTCATAAACATTTCTTGAATATCTTCTGATTCATTCAAGCGTAACAATCCATTATCAACAAAAACTCCTGTTAGTCTTTCTCCTATTGCTTTATGGATTAGCAATGCAGCTACGGTAGAATCTATTCCTCCGCTTACCCCACACAACACATTACCATCGATTTTTTTCAATTCATTTACAGTTTTGTCAATAAATCCTTCCATTGTCCAATCCTGTTTTACTTTACAAATATTCAAAACAAAATTCCTCAAAATTTCAGTTCCCTGTTCAGTATGAATAACTTCAGGATGAAATTGAATACCAAACACCGTTCTGTTTTTGTTTGCTATAGCGGCTGCATGCGCATTCTCCGTATGACCAATAATATCAAAATTATCTGGAATTTTTTCTGCTTCATCACCATGACTCATCCATGCTCTGATTGATTCTCCTAATCCGTCTAACAATTCTGTGTTTTTTTCCATCATTAACAACGATGATCCATATTCTTTGTTTGCACGTTTTACTCTTCCACCAAATTTATTGACAATTAGTTGATGACCATAACAGATTCCAAGTATTGGTAATTTAAAATCAAATATTTCATTGTCAGGAAGTGGCGCGTCTGAATTATAAACACTTGAAGGACCGCCAGAAAAAATTATTCCTTTTGGTTCTTTCTTTCTTAATTCATCAATGGATATATCATATGGAACTAATTCAGCATAGACTGATAATTCTCTAATTCTCCTACAAATTAAATGACTATACTGAGAACCAAAATCTAAAACAACAATTTTATCCATTTTATCACTTGGCAGAATTTTCTATCATTCGTGTTAACGACCATGTGGCTGTATTGATAATTTCATCTACTCGGTTTTTTTCACGGTAATTCTTGATAATTATTTCTCTAATTGAACTTCCATTTTTATTGATTATACAGTTAATAACAGATTCCTCATTAATTTTTCCATTTTCAACTAATCTATCATCATTTTTTTTCATTTCACCAATAATTCTTTCAACAAAGAATGTTCTTAGTGGTGGAATTTCGGGTGTTAATCCAATTCCATCTTTTAAAACAATTGAGACTTGCTCTGGTGTTACAACTGCATTTGCAATAATTTCTCCATCTTTACTTTTTTTGATTGGAATTGTTTTGTCTGCTTCTTCCAACTCTGCTGTATCCATATTTTTAGGAGAATTACTTTTTGGTAGATCTGATGCTTTAGTAAAACTAGAATCTTTAAGACTAACATCTAAGATATCTAATGTTTTTTGTAAAAAAGCAATTTCTTCTTCATATTTAGATAATTTTTCAATTATTGTCTCTTTAAGTTGCACCATATTACGAATTTGCTCATCAGTATATTGCATATTTCTTAGAAAACTTATTCCGTATTAAAACGCATTCTAATTGTTTATCACATACTTAAGGTCAATCAGGCTGATCTTTTTGTATCCTTTAATTGGTTTTGATGTGGTATATAGTTCAGAATCAGATTTTCTAGCAAGCCATTCTAGTAATTTTTTACCATATTCTAATTTTTTTAATTTAGTTTTTCGATCCACAACTTTCTTTTTTGAATATCTTCCTATTTTTTTACCAAAATCCATTCCAAATAAAATAATCTTTTCTGGATTAAAACCTTCTGCCAAAAAAACACATCTGTCCCCATCAGTAAATCCACCAAAATTTTCTAATCTTCCAAATTTTTTAGTTTGTGTTGTACCAATTTTATTTTGAAATTTTGAAACCAATTCTAGTTTTTCGAAGTTGTTACCATGTGCATGTACTACAATTGGAATTTTTGTTTTACCTATTTTTTTAATACTTGGAATATCTCCATCAAGATCTGTAACTAAAATATCAGGTCTTATATCATTCTCGATTAATGCTTCTACTGCACCATCAGCAACAATTTTTGTGATATTCTCATATTTCTTCAGACTTGAAATTGAATTGGAAAGAGAAGGTCCAGCACCAATTATAAAAACTGTTTTTCCTGCGATAATTTTTTTTATTTTTGATATGGGGTATTTTTTTACAATTTTTTTATTCAATTTTTGTGCAGATTCAAGATCTTTGAATTTACTATATCCAAAAACACTTCTTATTTCACGATATTTAGACTCCCATCCTCTTATTGTCATAAACTCAAATTAGATGACCTTTTCATAAATCATATGGCAAAATTAGGAAGATTAACTGTTAGTAGCAAAAATGGAACAAAAATTATGGGAATTATTAACACTAGTCCAGAATCATTTTATAAAAATTCAGTAAAGATTACTAAATCAGAAATTTCAAAAACTGCAAAAAAAATGGAAGAGGATGGTGCCGATATTATTGATATTGGTGCAATGTCAACTGCACCATATCTAAAAACTGTCATCTCTGAAAAACAAGAATTAAATCGAATTTCTAAATCGATAGGAATTATTCAAAATACAACTAATCTTCCAATTTCTATTGACACGTGTAGAGCATCAGTTGCTGAATATGCTTTGACAGAAGGTGTTGAAATAGTCAATGATGTTTCTGGATTAAAATTTGATACGAATATGCCAAAAGTTTTAGAAAAATTTCAACCGTCAGTAATTGTTTGTGCATATAGTAAAAAAATAATGCATAACGGTCGTGTGGCTGAAACAAAAAAACTACTTCAAGAAAGCATCAAAATTGCTAGAAATGCTAAAATCCCTAGAGATAAAATTGTTGTTGATCCTGCTATTGGGTTTTTTAGAAAATCAGGAAGTGGTTTTCCATTCACAAAAATTCGTTCTGATTGGGTTGCTAGAGATATATCAGTTATACAAAATTTACGTTCCATCAAAAATGGTTTTCCCGTATTAGTTTCTGTTTCTAATAAATCATTTCTGGGAAATATTTTACACAAAGAAGAACCTAGTGATCGCTTGTATGGAACACTAGCTGCGGAATTAATTTCCGTAATGCATGGTGCAGATATCTTGCGTACACATGATGTAGGCGCAACTAAACATATTTTGAAAATATCAGAAAAATTGTTGTAAAGTACTAGGAAAGGCTTATAACGGTTTTTCATTCTCTGGTATGAGGTTCATTTGAGCATAAGAGAAGGAATAACATTCGACGATGTGCTTCTCGTTCCCAAATTTTCTAGTATAAGTAGTAGAACACAGACTGACTTGTCAACTAAGTTATCAAAAAACATTACACTAAACATTCCTTTAATCAGTGCAAATATGGATACTGTTACTGAATCAACCATGGCAGTAACTATGGCAAGACAGGGCGGTATTGGAATTATTCATCGTTTTCTAACAATTGAAGAACAGGCAAACCAGGTTCTAAAAGTGAAACGTTCTGGAAGTGTGATGATTGAAAATCCATATCAGATTAGTAAAGATGAAACAATTAGTACTGCACTTGATATAATGACTGAGAAAGAAGCTTCAGGTTTGCTGGTTGTTGATTCTGAATCCAAGCTTGTTGGAATCCTCACCGAACGCGATGTATTGTTTGAATCTCTGGATTCTACAAAATTAGTTAAAGAACTAATGACAAAAGACGTCATAACCTCAAAACCTGGCATAAATGTGGATGAGGCAAAAGACATTCTAAAAAACAATATAATTGAAAAATTACCTCTTGTTGACGATGACCAAAAAATTCATGGACTTTATACAACTCAAGACATACTCAATACTGAAAATTATCCAATTGCATCTCAAGACAGTAAAGGCAGGCCACTTGTAGGTGCTGCAGTTGGAGTGAAGGGTGACTTTTTGGAAAGGACAGAAGCA
>CAZKZG010000026.1:0-2900 GCA_964557215.1 uncultured Candidatus Nitrosopelagicus sp.
TCTGATTATTAATAATGGAAATGTCTTATAACAGTTGGTTCAATCGGCTTGCCAACTTTTTTAATGAGGGTTCAACTGGATTACTGATATGCTATCGGTGATTTTAACAGAACTCGGTATTGGAGTTTTTAATGAGAATACATGTGTGAAAACAATAACATTTTCTGAGCCAGCTAGTGACTATATCTTCATTAAAAAAGGTAAATCAAGAATTAGTGAATTAGGAAAATTTCTATCAAATGAACAAAATGATGTTACTGTTAACGATTTGTCATTATATGATTTACTAAAGAAAAAAGACATTGAAGCACAAATGATGTCAGAACATGACATTGAAAATATTCAATTAACAAAACCAAAAATTCTTGTCGATGCAAATCTTGCTAGTGATGAAAATGATGCAATGCAAAAGTTAAGAGATTTTGCAATTCAATTATCATCTACTAAGATAACTGAGATTTCTGAGAGTCCTGATCTTCATGTCATACAGTCAATCAATACACTTGATGACACAGATAAAATAATTAATGCTATCAGTTCAAGATTGAGAGAATGGTATGGTCTTCATTTCCCTGAACTTGATAATATAATTGATAGCATAAATGGATATGCACAAATTGTTTTGGCAGGAAAACGAGAAAACATGTCTGATGATGTATTTGTTAATGCAGGATTTCCAGACTCCAAAGTTCAAATGCTTTCTTTGGTAAGAGAAAAAAGTCGTGGCGGTGATATTACAGAAGAAAATCTTTTGATGGTTCAATCATTAGCCAAAAATATCTTAGAATTATTTGATATGAGAAAAAACTTGGAAACACAGATAGATATACAGATGAAAGAAATTGCACCTAACATAACTGCTGTATTAGGAACTACAGTTGGTGCAAGAATTTTAGCGAAAGCTGGAAGTTTAGCAAAACTATCAACAATGCCTGCAAGTACAATTCAAGTCTTAGGAGCCGAAAAAGCGCTGTTTAGAGCATTAAAGACTGGTTCAAACCCACCAAAACATGGATTACTTTTTCAACATGCAGTAGTACATGCAGCTCCAAGATGGCAAAGAGGAAAAATTGCAAGGGCGATAGCTGCAAAAGCTGCTATTGCAGCTAGAGTTGATGTACATGGAGGAGGTTTAAACAATACACTTCTTGACAAATTGAATATTAGAGTAAAGGAGATCGAAGAAAAATATGATAAACCAGTAAAGAAGCCTGAACAGCAAAATACGCCTAAATCTGGTTCAAATTTTAATAGAAATAGAGACTTTAAACAAAAAAAGAAATCTGATAGATTCAGAAATAGAAAACGAAAGAATTTTGGAAGACATAACAGATAATATTTTCTGGTTTACAATTGATGGCGAGAAAAAACTTGCTACAGAAAATCTAGTCCCAAAAAAACAAGTCTACAAAGAGAAACTAGTCATGAAAAAGGGAATTGAATACAGATTATGGGATCCATTTAGAAGTAAATTGGCTGCATGCTTGATGAATGAGTTAACTAATTTTCCTTTCAAAGAAAATTCTAATGTTCTATACCTTGGTGTTTCAACTGGAACTACTATTAGTCATATATCAGATATAATTGGACCGAAAGGAACTGTGTTTGGTGTGGAACATTCAAGTCGTGTTGCAAGAGATTTTCTAGATAGAGTTGCATGCTATAGAAAAAACATTGTTCCAATAATTCAGGATGCAAGACAGCCAAAACAATATTTTTCAGTTTACAATAAAGTGGATATTGTTTATGTAGATATTGCACAACCAGATCAAACAAATATAGCCATAGAAAATTGTCGCATGTATCTTAAACCAAATGGATATCTATTCTTAGTAATTAAAGCAAGGAGTATTGATGTTACAAAGGATCCAAAATTCATAATTAATAATGAAATAAAAAAATTAGAGAATAATTTTCAAATTAAGCAAGTCATTAATCTTACCCCATATGATAAGGATCATGCAATGGTTATTGCAACATTATTAACGTGACTTTTTATTAATTATTTTTTGAACAGGTTTCCAACTCATTCTAATAAATGAATAAGACTGCTTTTTAGATGATAGTAATTTTTTACCTCATTTTAAACTAGTCTTGTCAGAAGTATATCCACTGCCTAGATCATAATTCTTTTTTAGCATATGAATTGATTTATCACGACTAACTTTTGCAATAATGGATGCAGCTGCAACAACAACAAATCTACTATCAGCATGATGACGTGATATTATTTTTGAATTAGTAGATAATAATGAGATTTCTTTTCCAAATCTTTTGTAATCAACATCACATGAATCAACATATGCAGTTTGTGGACTTAATTTTTTGATAACTTTGGCCATGTTTTTAGCCTCCAAATGATTTAGCTTATGTTTGAATACATTATGATCAATTGTTTTTGGTTGTATTCTCACAACATAATATTCATCAACAATTTCAATTATTTTTTTGTAAAGAATTTCACGGATTTTTGGTGATAGTTTTTTTGAATCTTGGACACCTATAGATTTCAGTTTCTTGATGTTTTTTTTATCAATTGTTACCCCAGCTATAACAAGTGGTCCAACCATTGAACCTCTACCTGCATCATCCACTCCACATATTATCATGAAAAATCTCATTCTTAAGACTAAATAATATAGGTGAAAGATTTGTCATAGCTAATTACATAAAATGAGTTCAGATATTGTTGAGATTGTAGAGGGAAAAACAAAGATTAGAGTACCAAATCGTTCATTAACAGATAAAGTTCCACCGACGGAACCAGCATTCTTTAATCCAAGAGCTAAATTGAACAGAGACTTTTCTATTATTGCATATTCTACGTTTTGGAAAACATTTGATAAGCCAAAAATTTTTCTTGATGGATTAACTGGTGTTGGTGCAAGAGCATTACGAGT
>CAZKZG010000027.1:0-3347 GCA_964557215.1 uncultured Candidatus Nitrosopelagicus sp.
AGTAGAAACACAGGCATTAACAGAAGTTTATGGAGAATTTGGTTGTGGTAAGACACAATTCTGTCACACAATGGCAGTACAAGTTCAAAAATCAAAAGAAGAAGGTGGACTTGAAGGTGGTGTATTATACATGGATAGTGAAAATAGATTTAGACATGAAAGAATTGTATCAATTGCAAAAGCTAATGGAATGGATCCAGAAAAAGCACTTGATAATATTATAGTTGCACGTGCATATAATAGCTCACACCAACAATTGATACTTGAAGAAGCAAGTAGAATGATTACTGAGAATAATATCAAACTTATAGTATCTGATTCTGCAGTAGGATTATTCAGATCTGAATACCTTGGAAGAGGAACACTTGCAACACGTCAACAAAAACTCAATAGATTTGTTCATTTGTTAGTTAGATTGGCTGAAACATACAATATTGCTAGTATCATGACAAATCAGGTAATGTCTTCTCCTGACCAATTTTTTGGTGACCCAACCAAACCAATTGGTGGAAATGTTGTTGCACATACTAGTACATATAGAATCTACTTTAAGAAATCAGGAAAGAAAAGAATTGCTAGAATGGTAGATAGTCCACATCATCCTGATCAAGAAGTAATATTTGCACTTGGTGAAGAAGGAGTAACTGATCCAGAAGCAGATACTAAGAAAAAGAAAGCAACAAAATTAACACTCAAACCAAGTGAAGTTGCATCATCTGATGAGACACCAAAAAAAACAGAGAATGATGTTTTAGATTCAGAACCAATAGATTCTGAGTAAGTCTTAAAATATGGGCAAATTTGCCTTAATTTGTTATGACTACAAAAAAGCCATCTGGTAGGTCTCATGGATTTAGACATAAGTCCAGAGCAGTAATGACAAAAGATGCACCTAGAGGTGTGAGTTTTTTATTAAGGGAATACAATCTTGGTGATAGAGCATTAATTATCATAGATCCAACTCAGCATAAGGCATTACCACATAGACGCTATCATGGCAAAGTAGGTATTATAACTGCAGTAGGTAGAAGATCAATAACTCTAGATGTAAAATTAGGGGACAAAACAAAAACCTTAATCACTAGATTAGATCATATAAAACCATTCGGTGGATAAAATGGAAGAAATCAAAAAGAAACAATCAGTGTCAATTTCTGAAGTTAAAGCACTCCTAAAGGAGCAAGATCCTGAAACAATGGATCAAATTCAAAGATGGACATTTGATTATGTATCAAAATTTGCAAAGGTTGATCATCAAGTTGCAAAAAAAATGAAGCAAAGTATGATAAAAGAATGTAATTTAACTGAGGACGAGGCAGTAGAAATTATTAATATTTGTCCACAGTCAATGTCAGAACTCCGTTCTTTTACTTTTGGATGGAAAAAACTAATTTTATCTGAAACACTAGAAAAAATTCTTAAAATTATCAAGGAGAATACTTAATTTTCCAGGTGATTCATTTGGAGAGGGGATATACCCAACCACGAAAGTACGAAGAGTATGCATATGTGTTAGATTACAATGCAAAAGGTAAGGCATTAACAGTGAGAGGAAGAGAAGGTATTATTGTTACTGCAATAGGGGAAGAAAGATTAACATTATTAGAAATTTTGGGCTCTGAAGATTCAATATTTGATGTTGGGGAAAAAATTTACATCGGTAAAGAAGGAAGAACTAAGGTTCAATCTGTTTTAGGGAAATTAGATTATGAACAAATTTCAAGTTCTGCTCAGAGTGAAGTTAATAATGTTGTTCAAGAAATTGTTGAAAATAATGAACAACGTTTTGTTGATTATGTAAATAATGCACAGCCACTAACACCAAGAAAACATTCTCTAGAATTACTACCAGGCATTGGCAAAACATATCTAAAAGTTATAATCGAACAAATTAACAAACAAAAATTTACAGACTATAGAGATCTTGAAGAACGTGCTGGTCTTAAAGATCCAGTGCATCATATTTCCAAAAGAATTATGGAAGAAATTACTGGGGCAACTCAGTTTAGATTATTTGTTAAAAAATGAATAAAAGAAAAAAATTTGGTCAACATTTTCTAAAATCAAATTCCATAGCAGAATTTATTGTCAATTCAGCTAATATTACAAAAAATCATGTTGTTTATGAGATTGGTATTGGAAGAGGAATTTTAACACCACTATTATGTAAAACCGCAAAACATGTAATATCAGTCGAAAAGGATAAAGTACTTTTCAATGAAGTTGTTGACAAATTTTCAAGAATCAAAAATTTGACAATTATTAATGGAGACGGGTTTAAACAAAACAGAAGATTTGACATCTTTGTTTCTAATTTACCATATTCTAAAAGTAAAACTGCGATTAATTGGATGTTAAAACAGAAATTCTCATCAGCTATCATTATGGTTCAATTTGATTTTGCACAAAAATTACTTTCTAAAGAAAGAGATAGAAAGGCTATATCCATTTTAGCCCAATCAGGATTTAATATGAAAATCTTAAGGAAAATTGGGAAAGAAAATTTTTCTCCACCACCTAAAATTGATTCTGCTATAATGGAGTTTAAACGAAAATCAACACTTTCTATCGAATTGATTCATTCTGTTAATCTAATATTTTCATTAAGAAGAAAAAAACTACAAAATATTGGTAAACAATTGGGGTTAAAGATAAAATCTGATGTAAGATTAGAAGAGATGAATAATGATGAAATTATCAAATTTGCAAACAAGATTAAAAAAATCTGAACAATATCTACCTGCAGAAGATACCTTCTTTCTTGCAGATAATATAGAAGATGAAACTGGTGATACAGCATTAGATATTGGTTGTGGTTCTGGATATCTAACTAATATTCTGAAAAATTCCTTTAATCTAGTTATAGGAACTGATATCAGTTACAACACACTTAGAGCACAGAATTACAAAGTTGAAAATATAATTTGTTGCAATTCTGCTGATGCTTTACAAGCCAATTTTGATCTAATAATATGTAATCTTCCATATCTTGCAACAGACGAAATCATCGATGTGGCAACTGATGGAGGAAAAGATGGGGTAGAGATACCTATGATGATAATCACATCAGCATTAAATCATCTTTCACAAAATGGAAAATTTCTCTTTGTCACTTCTTCATTATCTGATTATATGGGTTTGATTAATTTTATTAAAGCAAAAAAGTTTGCAGTAGATGTAATTTCAAAGAAAAAACTATTTTTCGAAGAATTAATCATTGTAAGAGTAGAACACTTACTTTCTTAGAGAAGATTTTGCAATTTCTGCTATTTGTTCGGACATCTGAGTGGTCGTTGCATCTCCTCCAATATCAAATGTAACATATTTTGCCTCATTGATTATCTGTT
>CAZKZG010000028.1:0-6283 GCA_964557215.1 uncultured Candidatus Nitrosopelagicus sp.
ACTTTTGCCATATGGAAAATATGGCAAACTACATTGTTTTAAAGGTGTTCATAGCGGAAAATTTTATCAGTGCGGGAAGGGGGATTTGATCCCACGAACTCCTAAGAGATAAGGATCTGAACCTTACACCTTTGACCAGGCTAGGCAACCCCCGCACGATTAGTTCCAGTTCCCAAAATAAGTTCCTTATTAACAAAATACTGAAATTATGGTAATCTAGCATACTTAGAATTGGATATAACAGAGGTTTTTTGTCATAATTGTAAAAAAATTCTTGGAAAATATAACAATGCATATTATTCTGAGACACAAATTGGTGAAGTAGTAAAAACAATTCATGCCTCACATATTAGAGAAGGACATGATTTAGTAATTAGAACTGCAAAAAATAAATAAAATTATTACTCTTCAAATTCTTTTAGAATATTCTTTTGTTGTTTGGATAGTTTTTTAGGAATTTCAACTACAATTCTAACAAATTGATCTCCACGTCTACTTGAATGCAATTTTGGTAGACCTTTACCTCTAATCTTTAAAATCGTGTTTGGTTGTGTACCTTCATCAATTTTCATTTTTTCACTACCATCTAGTGTAGTAACCTGAATTTGTGTACCTAGAGTGGCATCTATCATTGATATCTCTGCATCACAGTAAATATCTATTCCATCTCTTCTAAATTTCGGATGATCATCAACTCTAACGCGAACAATTAGATCTCCGCTTTCACCATCAGGAATTGATTGGCCCTCTCCTTGTACAACATAATCTCCATTATCAATTCCTGGTGGAAGATTAAATGAAATGTGTTTTGTACCTTTGACTTTACCTAATTTACATTTTGTACATGGATTTTCAAACATTTGTCCTTGACCCTGACATTTTCGACATGGTTGAACAGTAACAAACGTAGAAAATCCCATTTTTCTGCTAACTCTAACTTGACCTTGCCCATTACAATCATCACATCTAATTTTTGAAGAACCTGGCTTACATCCAGAACCATCACAGTCAGGACAATCAACATATTTTTGTAAATCAAGCTCAATTTGTTTTCCATGTAATACATCTTCAAGAGTAACTGATGTTTCATGTAGCATGTCTGAACCACGCTGTCTTCCAAAATTACCAAAACCTCCACCACCGAAAAGATTTTCAAATATTGAATCAAAACCACCAGAGCTTCGTCGCCCAAATAGATCATTGAAAATATCATTAAAGTTTCCTCCAGCACCTCTAAAGATATCTTCAGATGAGTATTGTCCGTCTACACCAGCATGACCATGCTGGTCATATAGTTGTCTTTTAGATGTATCAGATAACACAGCATACGCTTCAGAAATTTCTTTGAAATGTTCTTGTGCATCAGAAGATTTGTTTCGGTCAGGATGAAATTTTAAAGCTAATTTTCTATATTGGGATTTAATCTCATCAGCAGATGCTGATTTTGATACTCCTAATACCTCATAATAATCACGTTTTGCACTCATATCTTAATTAGAAAATGTTAGTAATTTAGGAATTTTCAGTTTTCTCGTCTGAAGTTGATTCTGTTTTTTGCTCATTATTAGAATTTTCATTGGAATCTTGCTTGTCATTAGATTGTTGCTCAGTGTTTTCCTGTTCTTGGTTTGTTTGTCCATCAGCCCCAGGTGGAGGTGCCGCATTCTTGTACAATTCAGTAGTAATTTCATTTACTAGAGCTTTTAATGCATCAAGTTTAGTTTTAATCTGTTCGGTATCTTGGCTCAATGAATCTTTAAGTTCCTTTATAGCATCAGTTACTTTGATTCCTTTATCTTGAGGGATCTTATCTTTTAGATCTTCATTGATTAATTTTTCAGTACTGTAAATATAACTCTCAGCTTCATTTTTTACATCAACAGATTCCTTCTTCTTTTTATCTTCTTCAGCAAATTTCTCTGCATCATCTTTCATTTTTTCAACATCAGCATCAGACATTTTTGTAGATGATTCAATGGTTATTTTTGCATCTTTTCCAGTACCAAGATCTTTTGCTGTTACATTTAAAATTCCATTAGCATCAATATCAAATTTAACATTAATCTGTGGTACACCCCTTGGAGCTGGTGGAATATCAGTTAAATTGAAATTCCCTAATGAGACATTATCAGCAACCATAGGTCTTTCTCCTTGTACGACATTGATTGTTACAGCAGTTTGACTATCAGCTGCAGTTGTGAATGTTTTATCTTTAGAAGTAGGTATTGTAGTGTTTCTTTCTATAATTGGTTCTCTAACTCCGCCTAGAGTTTCAATTCCCAATGTCAATGGTGTAACATCTAGTAATACAATATCACTTGTAACATCACCTGCAATAATTCCAGCCTGAACTGCAGCACCAAATGCAACTGCTTCCATTGGATCAACTCCAGATTCAGGTTCTTGGCCTACTACATTACCAACAAACTTTCTTACAATTGGCATTCTTGTAGGTCCTCCAACTAAGACAATTTTTGTAATATCTGTTTGAGAAATTTTTGCGTCTTCCATAGCCTTATCAATTGAAGACTTACATCTTTCAACAATTGGATTCACAAGATCTTCTAGTTTAGCTCTTGTTAGTTTTACTTCTAGATTTTTTGAACCAGATGAATCTTGTGCAATGAATGGTAAATTAATTTCAGTCTCCATAACTGTTGATAACTCAATTTTCGCTTTTTCAGCACCTTCTTTCACTCTAGTCATAGCAGTACTATCGCTTGAGAGATCTATACCATCTTTTTTCCTAAATTCATCAACTACATAATCAATGATAGCTTTATCCATATCAGAACCTCCCAGTTGTGTGTCACCAGAAGTACTCATTACTTCGAAAACTCCACCACCCATTTCCATAATTGTCACATCAAGTGTTCCACCACCAAAGTCAAAAACTAAAATTTTCATATCTTCTTTGCTTTTATCAATACCAAATGCTAACGATGCAGCTGTTGGTTCATTGATAATTCTTACTACTTCTAGACCAGCAATTGTTCCTGCATCTTTAGTTGCCTGTCTCTGATTATCATCAAAATATGCTGGTACTGTGATAACTGCTTTGTTAATAGTGTCTCCCGTAAATGATTCAGCATCACGCTTAATCTTTTGAAGAATGAATGCTGAAATCTGCTGTGGTTTGTAATCTTTTCCTTGAATTTTATACAAAAAGTCTGTTCCCATCTTTCTTTTTGCTTCTCTAATAGTATTATCAGGATTAGTTACTGCTTGTCGTCTAGCTGGTTCCCCAACTAACAGATCACCATCTTTTGAAAAAGCAACAATCGAAGGAAATGCTTTTCCAGCTACTGTTGTACCTTCTGCTGCAGGAATAAGAACAGGTTTCCCACCTTGTATGACTGAAGCAGCAGAGTTGCTTGTTCCTAAATAAATTCCAATAATTTTATCAGCCATATCTTACATCATCACATTTATTTTGATACAATTACTTTCGAAGGTCTAATTACCTCTAATAACGAAATATATCCTTTTGCCACCTCATGAGTGATTGTACCATCATCTAATGAATCATCTACTACAGTAGAAACTGCTTCATGTAGTTTTGGATCAAAAATTTCACCGATAGCATCAATTGGTTTAATATTATTTTCAGCCAAAAGTATCTCCATATTTTTTATAATACCATCTAGGCCCTCAGTATTCACCTCATCATTTGTTAGAGCCATTTTTGCACGTACAAAATCTTCATAAATTGTAATAAAATTAAGCATCAATTGATTTGTTTTTTGTAAAACTTTTTGATGAATTTCAGTTTGGCTGCGTTTTTCCAAATTTTGATAATCAGCTAATGCTCTTTGGAGATTATCCTCACAGGTAGAAAGTTTTTGTTTATATTCTTGAATTAAAGGAAATAAATTTGTAGCAAAATCATTTTCTAGTTCTTTCTGAATATCTGATTTCTCTTCCTTCTCATTTTCATTTGTGTTAGTTTTATCTTCTGACATATTTTTCATAAAATTTTGGTACTATTATTTTTATTGTGATAGTTCACACAAGGGATTCGCTTTGATTACTATAAGTTCATTGTCTTTATTATTTTTTTGAATATATTCATAATCAGATTTTGAACATGCAACAACAATAGTTGTTTTTTCATTTTCATAGAAATCAAATGGAGCTTCTAGAGATTCTACATCACCAATATAATCTTGTAGTTTTGTTATAAGCATTTGAAGTATCTCAATTTTATCTCCTTTCATTTGGTGTTGATCTAATGTCCATAAAAGTAGAATTTTTGTTCTACTTGCTTTTAGATCATTTTTCTTTAGAACTAATCTAATTTCATCTATGAGTCTTTTGATGTAGCTATCTATTCCCTTGATACTACCATTAATTATGTACATCAGTGTATTTACACCCTCAAATGATAGACTTAAAGATCGGAGATCAAAAAGACCATTAATCATATCATCTAAGAAAATTTTACCTAATTCGTTGTTAGTTAGATCTGATTTTGAAACTTTATCTTTTGCAAATTTACAAATCTCTAGAATGCTTGTTAGTACTGAGAATTGTTTTAGTATATTTATTGCATGAAAATATTCAGCTGATGGAATGCCAATAAATTCTAGTTTTTTTTCATTAGATAATAATTCTATTAGTTTTTCATTAGGCTTAGTATTAGTAGTACCTACATAATTTGGTAATTCATTGTCTATAGGTAATGGATAATAATAGTAAGATGTGTTTTTTCCAACCTTGTTTCCAGTAACGTGTTCTAACAATGACATATTTTCAGTATTTCCGCCAAATCCAGTACCCAGACAATAAACTAATGAGCTACCTTTTTTCATATTAGAAACTGCCTCTTTGAACTTTGAGGTAATTTCAATTTTGATGTCTTGGCCAGTTTTTCGTAATATTGGTACAAAAAATAGAAATTGAGCCTTTGAAATTGCAACGTCAATTGGTGCCATTGACAATAATGGTTCATCATCTTTGATTGATTGCACAGATGGATATGTTTCAGCTATATCTTTCTTAATGGATATTGCTGAAGGAGTCGATTCATCAATAATTTGTACATCGGCCCCATTTAGAGCCATTTTACATGCAATATTGTAACCTTCTGTACTAAGACCAAAAACTACAACTTTTGTAACCATATAACCAATATTGTTAGTATCAAGACCAAGAAATACTTACCGTAGATGAATTGCTAGTTGTAATTTTAAAAGACGATTTTTAACTTGAAATTGATGAAAAACTAGATTATAGTTATAAAATATTATTAAAGGAAAAAAATCAGATTTTATTGTGAAGCCCGGTAGTGTAGCGGCAAGCATAGGGGCCCTTGGAGCCTTTGACCTCGGTTCGAGTCCGGTCTGGGCTATACTATTTTTAAAAATCTAATTTTGTTAGTAATTTTGTTGCAATAACAAACAAGATTGATGCTAAAACAATTAGAAAAACCATTTCCATAATTACAAAATCAGTGATCTGACCAAATATTCCAGCTCTTACAATATCAACAAGATATGAAAGCGGATTAATATAAAATGCAGTTGCAAGTGGTTCAGGTGCACCTTTTGCAGGATAAAATGCAGTACTTGCAAATGCAAAAAATAAAAAGACTGTGTTAATAATTACGTTAAATCCTTCACTTGAAATTAATCTTGTTGAGATAATACAGGCAATTGATCCAAATAAAATTTCACCAACTACTGAAGCAAAAATTAGCAAAGGAATAGTAACAATCGAAAAGTCAACTGATTCAAAAAATACAGGATAACCAACGACTGTGATTTAACCGGCACTAACTAACCCAATTATTCCAATTGTAACAATGTTACTTAATATGTAATCAGAACGCGTGTATGGACCAGACATAATTTGTTCAAACATACCATGTCTTCGATCATTCCAGATAATTATTCCAGAAATTAAGGTACTGTTCATTATGTTGAATCCTATCATACCAGATGCTAGAAATGCAGGATAGCTCAAATCTTTAGTTCCAAATGGAACAATTTCAATCAAGGCAGTGTATGCATACCCTGCAACAAAAATATAGATTAATGGAAATAAAATTTGCCAGATTATAAAACCTGGATTAATAGAAATTGTTAGATTTCTATAAACTAATCTAATTAATGGGTTCATTAGAATCACTCACAACTTTAAGAAATATTTCTTCCAAATTTGTAGGAATTGCAGAAAGATCATTAATTGTAATATTATTTTGATTTAAAATTTTCAAAATGTTCATCAATACAACTTCTGAATTAGATGAGTTGATGGTTATCGTTGGTTCAGGTTCAAGTTC
>CAZKZG010000029.1:0-9067 GCA_964557215.1 uncultured Candidatus Nitrosopelagicus sp.
TTAAATTTTAATGCACAAACATGTTCGTGTAATGTTTTGATGTTCTGTATAGTTTTTTGTTCAAGCTTTGGTGTTCTACTATCATAATCATTTGCAAGAATAATTGAGCTTTCTCTAGCAGCCTTTTTTATGCGTTCATTGAATTTGGCCATAATCGACCATTGGGTGTGCTTCTTTTAACTTTATTATTTTGATATATGAATAACCATGTTCTCCTGTATGTTCAACAAACTGTGGTTGAGAATCTTTTGTTGTGACATACTGCAAAAATGGTTTTTCTGGTTCATCGGTTAAAGTTACATGGCAGAAATAGGATGGTCCCTCTTCATTAAAATTCAAAAATACTCCCAAAAACCATTTTTCCTTATATGGAAATGCAAATAATGGGAATGGTGCTTCTTCAAAGCCATAACTTAGTTTAGCTAAACTAGATACATCCTCGAGCTCAATTGGATGATATTTTTCCTGAGAGATGGATTCATCTGGTTTTAATGCTTTAGGAAGAGATTTTATCTTAATCACTGGTGAATACAATTTAGAATTATCAACCGTAGAATTAACCAAGTCTAATTGTTCTTTTCCACCATTAAATCCGTAGCTTAGGAAATGACCAATTGTTTCAATAGGTGTATAATATATTACAGGTTTCTCTTTTAACAAATCCATCTGTACTGATAGCACTTTCTTTCCTTTATGTTCATGTAGGAATGAAACTCTAGGCATTCGTTCTAATGCACATACTAATCTTGTAAATTCTAAGGGTGAACTCAATTGAATATAATTTGGTAGTTTCTCCATGTAGAATATTAAAAAAAATCCAAATTAAAGCTTAACCATGCAAAATCATGTGCGTAAATCTATAACATCATTAACACTAGGACCTGTTCCAATGAGCGTAACTTTCACGCCTAATTCTTTTTCAATTTTTTTGATGAATGATTTTGCGTCTTCTTCTAATTCATCATAGGATGTAATTCGTGCACAGTTTGGAAATCTAACATCAAGTTTTGTGATAGAAATTTGATTTGCACTGCTTAACATTACTGCACGCTTGGCTAATCCAAAATCGAATTCAGCCGCACGCCTAAGACGACCAGTAACTGTTCCAAACTCTTCCCAGCCTTTTGCTGATGTTTCTTCTGCACTTAATTCTCCAGGCATGGGACCAGTTCCCACACGAGTAAGATATGCTTTGAAAACAACAATAACATCATCAACTTTTTTTGGACCTATGCCTACGTCAGCACATATTCCTGATGCAGTAACATCCTTTGTTGTAACGAAGGGATAAGTACCATGCCATAAAGAAAGATGTGTTCCTTGTGTTCCTTCGATTAAAACATTTTCATTCCTATCTAATGCAGAATTAACTTCAAGTGGAACATCAATTAGATATGACTCTAATTCATCAATTTCTTTTGCCAGTTTAAGAGTACGCATTGCACGTTCTGCATTTGCAGGACCTGTTCCAGAACCAGTACTTCCAATTTTCTCTTTTAATCTACCTTGTGAATCCGCTTCTCTATGTGAATCCTCAATTATACCACAATTATAATCTAAGAATGCTCTTCCTTCAACACCAAAATCATTAATCTCTTTTAGTAACACGGAAGGGTTAACCACAACACCTGGTCCAACCATTACTTTAGCATCTTTATTTAAGAATCCACTAGGTAACATTCTAACTTTGTATGTTTTTTCTCCATCCTTGATTGTGTGTCCAGCATTTGGACCTGCCCCACCTCTAACAACTATTGATGGTTTATCATGTAGGGCAAGATATGAAATAATTTTTCCTTTTCCCTCATCACCAAAAAAACCGCCTATTACCACAGTTGAACCCATAATACAAATTCAGAGTTTCGCGTATTTAATCTATCTACCAGTTATTGTTATTATGAAGTTACTAAAGATCTCTTTATTGTCAGAAGATAATTTCGCTGGAAACATCATAGTTAATCTTGCAAGTTTGCCTGATTTTCTTCGCACTCCAATACTTAAAAAAAGAATGTTAGAGTTTTTTTCCATGAATGATTATGATAAAGTAGAAATTATCACTAATGCGTTAGAAGCTGGTCCAACAATACCATTTCCAAACTTTGCAAAACTTTTCAAAACATGGCTAGAAGTACTTTGTAGTGTAAGTGAAGATAATAGATTTGATATGTTTTCAAACTACTTCAAGCAAATCATAAAGAATCCACAAAGTATAATTTTGTTCAATTTAGATGGGATTTTTGAAATTTTTTTGAGTATAGAAATACCTAAACAGCAAATTTTGATAAAATCTATAAAAAATACTTTTGACAGTCTAGATGACGAATCCAAAAGAAAATTGATTCTGTTAACTCCCACAAATTCTAAAGATCTTTTTGGGTTTTAATCGGGTTTTTCTTCAGGATTTCTGTTGTCTTCATTTGTATAATCTACGTAATCACCTTCGGGAGTCATAATTCCAACAAAGATTTTCTCATGTTTCCTCAGTACTTTCCGATGATCTGCCAATGACATATCAAGATGCATTTCATTCATGACCATTATTCGCATTTCTTTCCACTCTTCCCAGCATTTGTTACAAGTAGGATATTTTTCAGCTTGTGGTTCAAGTTGTTCAGAATCAGGAATATCTACTTTACATTTAGTACATTTTCTAGTCATCAAAAATACTGAATATCATTTCAATTTATCTCTTATTAGTAAAAACAATAATACTCATTTATAGTAAAAATAATATGAAAATAAGATGTCCAAAATGCAAAGAGAATGCTGAATTAACTCCTGATTTTTCATTTGTGACTTGTACTAAATGTGATTTTGATATGACGTATGGGGAATATGTAAAATTTGTTGCACACAATGAACTTGCATACTCTGATATTTTGGGTGATTATACAGGAAGTACTGAGGGTGAAACTGCTGGTACACTTGATGATTGGGAAGATTAGTCTGTAAGACTTAATTAATTTCAAAAAAAGAGATTGTGCAGATTGGAATTATATCTTGAAGGAATTCTGAATTTAATTGGGTTTATAATTGGATTAGTAATTGGTGTCTTTTCGTACATTGGTTATAGAAATACTGGAAGCCCAGTATTATTCAGGTTAACAATTGCAATTTTTGCAATTGGAATAGGTTTTGGAATAATTTGGTTAGCATATATTACAAACGAACTGATTTTTGAAGAAGAAAAAATTAATCGTGGTATACAAGCACTAGGATTAGGTATACAAACAATTGGTTATTTTTTTATTGCATTTTCTCATACAATAAAATCATTTTTTCCAAAATCACGTTATTTTAGATCAGTTGGAATACTACCGTTATTTTTTTTATCAACTATGAACATAGAACATATCATTAGAGCATTTTCTTTTATTTTGCTAGTGTATGGCTCTATTGAGACTATAGTTTCATACATTGAGGGAAAACAAAAAGGTGCACTAGCTGTTGGTATTGGATTAGGTTTGTTAGCGTTTGGAGAATTTATTGCATGGTATTCATTATTATTTCCAGAATCAATTATTCATTCAATATCAATAGTAATTAAAATTTCAGGACTGTTGTCATTATTTATTCCAATTTCAAAATTACCTCTTAGGAAGATAAAATTTGATGATGAACTAGATTAAGAGTAAAAAACTGTGCGTATAATTCAAAAATCTTGGAAAAGTCAAATTCTTTTATGTTAATAGTTTAGAGCATATATCGTCACAAGATCATATAGTTACTGTTTAAAATTTTCATATTGGTAGTTTATCGAACTAAAATGGAGATTATAGGAGACATTCTGGTATCTGCACAAAAACAAACTAGTGAACAAGACGGTGCATCAATAATGCAATTAATTAGACATGTGAATATTTCACATGGCAGGCTCTCTAAAATTTTGAGTAACTTAGTTTCACAAGGATTACTAGAACAAATTAGTTCAGATAGAGCCTATAAGTATAGAATAAGTGGAACTGGTAAAAATTTTCTTGTCGAATATAAAAAATTTTATAAATTCACTAGTGATTTTGGCTTGAATATTTAGAGATCATTCAATAACATAATAATTAATCAAGATTATACATAATTTATGAATGAAGTTTCCTGTAATTATGATGGCATAAAAACTGCTTTGGAATTTTTGAGAAATGGGGGTATTCTCATATTTCCCACAGACACTGTCTACGGAATAGGTTGTGACCCATACAATAAAAAATCGGTAGATAAAGTGTACAAAATTAAAAAACGGGAAAGAAAAAAGGGATTTCCAGTTTTAGGCTATTCAAAAGATGATTTAGAAAACATTGTAGAGTTTGATAAAGTTGTAACTAAAATTGTTGAAAAATTTTGGCCTGGACAACTAACAGTTATTTTACCATTAAAAGATAAAAAATTAAAAAAATCATTAGGTGTAGAAAATAAACTTGCCGTTAGAGTACCAGACAATAAATGTATTTTATCACTTCTTAAAGAATGCAAATTAATTGTAGGAACAAGTGCAAATATTTCCACAACAAATTCTTTTATGGACCCTAAAGAATGCACCAACTCAATCACTGGATATGATTTATTTCTAGATGGAGGTACCATTCAAAGTTCAGGTGAATCAACAATAATTGAAGTAAAAAATGATAAAATTGAAATTTTAAGACAAGGAGTTATCTCAGAAGAGGAACTGTCCAATTTAGATTGAATTTTATAATTACATGCCAAAGGAATCTAGAATACGAGACAATTGAAGAAATTGTAAGATTCCTAGATAAATTTGGAGACTCTAATGCAAAAATATCTAAAACACCATTCTCAGGAATTATCGAACTGAACACTTTACTAGATATTTTTGACGTGATAAAGCAATTTCGTGTAATTATAGATGAGGAACCATGGTCCATCAGATTTTGTTCTAGAATAATTCCAATTCAACAAATGTGTAAATCTGAATTAAAATCTATTAAGGAATGTATTCAGACTATGACTTCACGCATAGAAAAAAATCAATCATATAGAATATCAATTGAGAAAAGAAATTCTGATCTTAAAAGTAGAGATTTAATTTCAGAGATTGCAGATTTAATTCCAAACAAGGTATCATTAGAAAATGCAGATTGGGAGATTATAATTCAAGTTATGGGTGTAACAACGGGGATTGGAATACTCCCCAAAAATTCTATTATTAGTGTAAGTAAGGAAAAACGTTTAGGCTCACATTAGTAACGATGCTTTTTCAGCAAGTAAATCCTCTAATGTAAAATTAGAAATTACATTTCTGTTGCTAATATAAAAATACTTTCTTAGGAATATAGAATTATTTTTTCGTGACGAGGACTTGTTTACGTTATCTTTTAATTTTGCATGTAACTTTTCTAATAGAGCTTTTCTACCTATTGCAATTAATGTAAAATCAATCTTTGGTTTAATTCCAACATCTTTCATTGCTTTATCAATCTGATTAGTTCCTGCGAATCTTAGTAGAATATCAGTTTCTAGTTTTTTTGAGATCATAATTTTTTGTTTTTTTGCAGTTAGAGATATTGAAAGAATTTTCTTGATGTGAGATTTATTTAATAAGAATTTTGAGGAGATTGCTTGAATTATTAAATTTGGAAATTCATTTCTTAATGTATTTAATGAATTATTATCAAATGTAAAATCTTTTCTCATTTCAAAGATCTCCACGTTATTAGAAAATATTTTCATTTGTAATCTTGAATATGTACCGCCATGGATTATAGGAATTATGTTAACAGTATCATTTTGTTTTATTATGGTATCAAAACCATCAAGTGCTGAAGAATCTATTTCATTTATAGCAATTAATAGATTTTTTCCATCAAAAGATGCAGAATTTTTTGGTTTAATTCCAATTAAATATTCAATTAATTGGTTAACGGTAAGATTATTCTTATCAAGTGTAATTTTATTGGTTTCAAAGGATTTTCTTACACCACCAGTAAAATTTACTGTTATCATTAAGATTATAATATTTAATTCAAATAATTGTTTTTTGTTTTCCTAGGATTTTTCTTCTGGTTTTTCCACTGAATCTAAGACTTCTTCTGCTAGGGTTTTTTGTTCAGTTTCTTGAATTACATCTTCAGCTTTTTCTATAATATCTCCAGCATCAATGGTTTCAGGTTCTGGTGCTGGTTCTGGTGTTACCTCTGTTTCTGGTACTGATTCTGATTCAGCATCAATGGTTTCAGGTTCTGGTGCTGGTTCTTTTTGTTGTGATTTGCTTTTTTCTATGAATTTTTTTTCATCGTCAATTAGCTTCTGTTTGCGAGCCTGAAATTTTTGTTCTCTAAGTAGAATTTTTGTGATATATCCTGCAATTTCATTTTTTAGACCTTTAGAACGTACAATTGTAATTTCGTTTAACATCTTCTTATTTTCAGAAAAATCAACACCAAAACTGTCCTTATACTTTGATAAGATTTCTGTTGAAAGGCGTTTTATTCTGTCCACTAAGACAAAACTTTGTAGGTTTTTTATATATGTACCATTTTAGATTAAAATTAATTTAGGTATCTACATGAATTTTCCTCAAGCATCGCTACTGTTTCATCGTACGTCAAATTCAAAATTTTTGAGGCACAAAATATTACACTAGGTAAAAATACAATTTGAGCCGTCTTATAACCAAAACAGCGAGAAAACCTAACAGGTCCATCAGTTTCTACTAAAAATTTGTCTTTTTGTGTGTTAGCTAGTAATGTTTGTTTGTCATTAGCATATACAAGTAAAGGTCCATATGATACATAAAATCCCAAGTCCATTGCTCTTTTTAGCTGTTTTTTGCTTCCATCAAACCAGTGTAGTAAGACATTTTGTATCTTAAATGAGGATAAAATATCAAATATGTCATCAAGAGTCTTTCTAGAGTGGATTGAAACAGGTTTCTGAAATTTTTCTGCAAAAGATAGTTGATTGGAAAATATTTGTTTTTGTGTTTCCCATTCATCTTCAGATGTAATATATGTCCTATCAAGACCAATTTCACCAATTCCACTTATCTTACTTTGATTTTCTTTGATCATTTCAAAGACAGGTGTTGGATCATCTTGTGCTTTTTCAGGATGTATACCAAGAAATGGTAAAATTTTTTCTGACATCTCACTTAATTGCATTGTATTTTGACAAGTATCAAGATCCATTGATACACAACATGCTTTGATATTTTGCTTATTCATTGATTCTATAATTATTGGTATATCAGATTGATATTCAGGATCTGAGAGATGTATGTGAGCGTCAAAAAGCCAGTTCATATATGAGGTTATTATTACTCACTAAATAGTCTGCACAAATCTATACAAAAGTGAGATTTTTTTACTCAAAGTGTTTTATCCTCATGTTTTTTATTATTATGTATGAAATCTTCAGAACTTGGTCTGTCATCAATGTATAGAATTTTAAAAAAATCAGGCGCTGAGAGAGTAAGTGATGAATCTGCTGATGAACTGAGAAGAGTTGTGGAAGAAATTGCACAAAAAATTGCTAAAAATGCTGTTGAAATGTCAAAGCACGCAGGAAGGAAGACTGTGAAGGCTGAAGACGTAAAACTTGCATCAAAAACATCTTCAAAATTTTAGATGTAAAGAGTTTAATTCTAAATATTCATTTTTTATATTGCGGTGACGTGGCAGAGCGGTTATGCGTGAGCCTGCAAAGCTTATCTAAAGGGGTTCGACTCCCTTCGTCACCTTTCAACTTTTATCACTCCATTCATCCATGGATGCAAAGTACAGTAGTATGAATAAACTCCAGGCTCAGAAAATTTGTAAGAAAATTTCTCATTAGGATCAATATGTCCGCTGTCAAACAAACCGTCTGGATTCTCCTGTTGACCACTAGTTACGCTATGAAATGCAGAATCCTCATTAATCCAGTATACAGTTTCATCAATTTTTGCAAGATAATATGATGGAATATAACACTCATCGTTTGGACCACAATCAGGACGAGCCGATTTTACTGGCATTATAATCATGTTTTCAATGTCTTCAACAATTTCAACTTGAGGTGTTTCTTCTGGGATATAATCAAGACTTAACTGTGAAATTCCGATTATTATCACGACGATTATTACTGAAGGAATAATTGCAATTTTTTTATTCACGAATTTTGGTTCTTCCACGTTTCCTTTTAATTCTTCGTGGTCCTGATTTCTTCTTCTTCCTCAATATTTTCATGTCTTTGGCAATATCACTGGCACTGTTTTCCAGTCTATCAACGGTTTCTTCACTGATTTTTCCATCTTCAACCTTTTTCTCTATACGTTTCGTAACTTTTGGATTAGACATTATTTTTTTGGTTTCAGCCACCATGATTTTTATCATTTTCATAATTTCTGGATCTTTTAGAATAGCACTCTCGTACTCAGCCTGTTCAACTGTAAAAAAAACACACTTACGAATAAAGTCATTGACAGTAAGATTATGTTTTTTTATAATTCGATCTAATATTTTGACTTCTTCTGCATTGAATTTCCCTTGATATTTTTTCGATTCAGCCAATGAATTAGGTACCCCCCCCAAATAGTAATTAATTTTTTAAATTATAGTTATTTTATGCATAGAAGGTTATCTCGTAATTACCCTGACCATAATAAGGGCAGGCAAAGCAAAAGAACAAAAATGCCACCTAAAGGAGCAAATCTCTTAGAGTACAGTGAAGAGGGACGCAATATTCTCTCAAAATTATCTAGTGCCCCACTTGAAGGATTTGCAACACATACTGTTGATGCAAGTATCAATGAGTTTATGAAGGATGCAACAACCACAGTTGAGAAAGGCTATCGCTATCTTTTATGGCATTTGTTAAATGTTGAAGAAACTCTTGAAGATGTTGCTGAAAACGCAATAATTGATGGTGGATATGATGAAGGAATTGATGCAGCACTAGTAGATTATGAAGAGAAAAGAATAAGATTATTCCAATCAAAGTTTGGTGCTTCACATTCCATTGGGGAGATTGATAAATTCGTTCAAGATATAGAACGGCTAAAAGAAAAAAATCAATCTAAACTAAAGCGAGATGAATTACAATATTTGTGGAAACATCTTAACGACAAAAAAAT
>CAZKZG010000030.1:0-9397 GCA_964557215.1 uncultured Candidatus Nitrosopelagicus sp.
ATATTTGATGAATAAATAAGTCCAATAGATCCAACTATCCCTGATGCAAGTTCAGAAATAATATCCATGAACAAATTAGTACTAACTAAAATAGAGTTGTTAAACTGTTCTGGATTAATAACTAACTGTTGAGCCATATTATCAATGTAAATTTCCTGTAACTTCATATTTGGATAATCTTTGATGGAATTTTCCACTACTTCAAAGAAAAGACCATCTGTTTTTTTGAGAATGTTACGTTTTGTGATTGCAACAATTTTGTTTAATTCATATTTCTTTGCCCAATCTAATGCAGAATTCATAAATCTGGTACAACCAGTTCTTGTAATTTTTCTAATTGCAATTGCAGCATCATCTGTTAGTTGTGTTTCAACACCAGTATACAATCCCTCAGTAGCTTCTCTAAAACAAACAAAGTCAACATTTCTGTTTGGTGTTAATCTTTTGAAGGTTTTTACTGGTCTAATGTTTGCAAATAATTCAAATTTTTGTCGTAATGTAACTGCAACACTTCTTGGCGCATTTGGTTTTGGAATTGTAGTGGTTGGTCCTTTGAAACATGCATCAACTTCTTCTAGTATTTTCATGGTTGAGTCTGGAATATATGATTCATCTTTACCATCATTTTTCTCCCATTGTTCTGAACCAGCATCAGAAAAAATTAATTCTGATTGCAAATTACATTCATTTAGTATGCTTATCATTGAATCCACTATTTCAGGACCGATTCCATCTCCTTTGATAATAGCTGCTTTTTTACCCATAATTATCAAAAACAAGTTTCAATTATTTATTCCTTGATAAAGTAATAACCTACATTACATCATATAGAAAAATCTTAAATCATTAAAATATATAAAAAATTTAGAATGGAAATTATCCAACTCTCAGACATACATGTTGGAGCACAGTTTAGAGAACAGATTTTCGAGAAAGTCATACATGAAGTTAATTCACTAAATCCTGATGCAGTGGTTATAACTGGTGATTTGACAAATGAAGGACTGAAAGAACAATATGAAAAATGTAAAACTTTAATCTCAAAAATTAATGCAGAAAAAATCATTGCGATAAGTGGAAATCATGATTATAGGAACACCGGGTATTTACATTTCAAAAAATATTTTCCATTCCAAACAATTAATGAATTAGATGATAATGTCGTATTAGTTACATTAGGAACAGCACGACCTGATAGAGATGAGGGTGAAGTTGGTTACAGGCAAACTTTGTGGCTTGAGCGAACTATGAAAAAATATCAGAATAAAACAACAATTCTGGCAATGCATCACCACTTAATTGGAATTCCTGACACAGGATCTGATAGATTAACAATCATTGACGCAGGTGATGTTCTAAGAGCCACCCTAGATTCTAATGTAAATCTAGTTTTATGTGGTCATAAGCATAGACCATGGTTATGGGATTTTAATAATTTACTTATTGCAAACGCTGGTAGTGTTTCTTCAGAACGTGTTAGAGGATTTTTTGAAAACAGCTATAATATAATAAAAATTGAGGATGGGAACATATCTGTCGATCTAAAAGTAGTTGGAGGCAAGAGAGAACCTCTACTAAGCGTGTTTAATAATTATAGTCTTTTTGAAGAAGAGTGAGTTTATTTACAGAATTGAGTTAGCACGTGTGTGCGGGGTTCGCCTAGCCTGGTAGGGCGTGGGATTGCTAATCCCATGTTCGCAAGAACTCGGGGGTTCAAATCCCTCACCCCGCGCCAGTTAAGATTAACTTAAAAGGTGGATTTTCAAATAAATTTTATGGGACGAAGAAAATCACAAAAAATTATTAAAACTGGTCCAAAAAATGTTACAACCGGAATGTGTCCTTTATGTAAAACAATTGGTAGAATATTCATAATTGGAACTGTGGGAAAAGAACGCGGAAAATGTCCTTCCTGTAATCAAGAGTTTGATTTATAGAATTAGCCTCATTTCTAATCCATACCTTTTTAAGGAATTTTTTATTTTTACAAGTCTATGAGTAGTAAGAATTCACCTAGTAAAGAAGAGACTATCTATGACCGTGTTTCAAAACTTGAAGATGAAATTGCAACATTACGAAACGAAGTTGATGTAATTAAAAATGCATTCAGAAATGAATTAGCTCGACATGAAGTAAAAATGATAAAGAAAGGCCATGATGTTTCCTCAATCATTGACAACTAATTTTTTCATGTATACATTTACTTAATCTACAATAAAATTTACTAATTATTTGATATAAGTAGATCCAGTGGATAAATCCCTTTTCAAATATAACTCAGGATCTTTAAGTTCTTTTGTTGATGGTGGTTTTTCAATCAAAAATTTAAATGATTTTGGACCAAATTTTTCATAAATTTTAGCAGTAAAATCTTTTCCCATGCTTTTACGAACTTGGTATGATGAAAAATCAGTACCCATGAATGTGGTTAAATAATTTTGAAAATCAATATCATCAGATAATATATTCTGCACAGAAAATTCAGCAATTCCTTCCATAGTTGTAAATGCAGCATGATGTTTTTGGATTGGGAGCAACCATCTTTGATAAATATCTAAAAGACCTGGTATTAATTCAGAAATTTTTGGATCAACTTCAACTTTTGTAAATGTCATCACATCTGGACCTAGAACATTTACAATAAAATTATCAGGATTTAGCATGAAGAATAAATTTGCCTTCTTTGCAATTGGAAAGTCCTCTGGAACTGTCTGTAATTGTAAATATTCATAAAGTTTTGATGTAGTTGGTTCATCAAGGCTAATAATCATTTTAGCAAGTTCCTCATTAATTGAATTTACATTTACTACTGCCGTTTTATTTTCATTATGCAAATTATCTTGAGTGGAATGGATTAATTCTTCAAGTAAAGTCATTTTTAATGCCCCACGATATCCTGAATTAACTTGCTCTGTTCTTGATTCAAATGGAGGCCCTTGCTTGTAAAGAATAATCTGGGGATAACTTGAAAGAATGAATTTGTTAAGGTAAATTGTCGAGTCCAAAACATCTCCATACGTAGTGGAAATTTTTGAAATGTATGATTTTGCATATGTCGAATAAACAAGAAATTTTGCCAGATCCTTGTCAATTAATTCAGATATTTTCTTAATATCTAAATCTGCAACCCCTAAAAACAACTCATCTACATATTGCCTTGATTCATTTGTTGTATGTACTTTTTTTGCCTTCATCATCTTGAATTCTTTCAAATCTGGAAATTCAATTTTAATATCTGAAGGAACTTGTAAATTCGTGAAATCAGCAACTTTTTGCATTAATTCTGGTGCTTTTCTCTCAACAAAACTCTCTAACTTCTCAAAATCTTTTGGAATACTTGAATCTTCATTTATTTTGGAAAAAAGTCCAGAGATTTCTTTTTCCTCATTAATTTCTACAGAGATTTGATCTAATAATGCCTCAGCAAACTCTTCAAGTTCAGTCATACTTGAAAGCAAATTAAAACTAATTTAATACTATCTGGATGAAAAATAGATATTCTATACTGTTCCTTACTGTATATTGCACAAAAAAAATTCTAAATTTTTAAGATGTGTTAATTGTTCAAGTAAAATAAATACAGAAATTTTGGATGAGTCATCTGAAATTCTTGAAGGATTCTTGATTTGTATTAATTGCAAGGAAAAATTTCCAATTATTAATGGAATTCCAATAATGATGAAATCATTTAAACACTATCTTCAATCACGACCATCCCTAGGAGGTAATTTATTATCAATATCTAAATCAGGTAAAATGAAAAATTTTGTTAAATCCACACTATCAAAACTTAAAAAATCCTCTAATGATTTAGCAATTATTGAAAAACGTTGGGAAACAATATACCGAAAAAATAAAAACTCTAATTTCTATTCAAAAATGTTACAAAAGTTTTCTTTACTTCCAAATTCTAAATTTGTCTTAGAACATGGATCATCAATTGGAATAATATCAGAATCACTTGCACAAAAACATGATACTGTGTTTGGGATAGATTCATCTTTTTATG
Organism: uncultured Candidatus Nitrosopelagicus sp.; assembly: GCA_964557215.1. Classification (GTDB taxonomy): domain Archaea; phylum Thermoproteota; class Nitrososphaeria; order Nitrososphaerales; family Nitrosopumilaceae; genus Nitrosopelagicus. The sequence goes on from CAZKZG010000030.1 coordinate 4,010, forward strand.
CCGTATCTACAGCAAAAGAAAATTCTCATGAAAATGTTGATTTTTTTGTTAGTGATTCACTTTTTCATCCTTTCGGGAAAAAGAAATTTGATATTGTACTAGCACTTAATATGCTAGAGATAATTGAACCAGTTCAATTATTGAATATTATGTACAAACAAGTTAATACTGGTTATATCATAATTTCTGATCCATATGATTATGATCGTGGAAAAAATTCTGTTAAGACACCACTCTATGAGAATGATATTCGGGAAAAATTGCATCATCTTGGCATGTCAATTGTACATAATACAAAAAAACCAAATTCATTTTCTTGGAATCTAAAAATTAACAGCAGAACCAGTCTTAATTATAAAGTGGATTTAGTTATTGGAATAAAATCCTAATTTACTATATTATTGTAATGCCGGGGGTGGGTTTCGAACCCACGACCTCCAGATTATGAGTATTGCCTTCTATGGAAGACCCGTCAGAGTTAACCATGAAACTGGCACTCTAACCAGGCTGAGCTACCCCGGCATATTTGTTCTTAAAAAATATGCCTTATTTAGATTAGTTTTTTAGAACAAAAAATTATTTCAAGTTTATGGCTATGCCAATGGATTATGATGGAATGAGGACTGATGATGCTTCAGAAAGAACTGATAATGTAACTGATTACAAAAGAACATGTATTGACTTCATTGAAGATATTTCTGGAAGTTATCTTGAATGGGTTGATTTGTACTCCAATAGAAATGAAATCACCTTAGATGAAGACAAAAAAAGAAGAAGTGAGATTGGAGCTGTTATTGAAAAGACTAACAAATGGCTTGCAAAAATTCCACAATCAATCAAAGCAGTTGATGTTGTAATGAATGATGGAATTCAAAAAATGGCAGAGGCTACTGCTGGTAAACCATTCCAGATTGGTGTCTACGTTAATCAAAAATCAGAATATACAATGGGAAAACCTGGAATAATTGATGTCAATGTAAAAGCAGTAGGACGAGAGGGTAGAAAAACAAAGATAGGTTTTCACCAGAAAGATCAAAGATTTAGAATTGAATCAACTGGAAAAGCATTTTTTGATGAAACAAATATTCCTGAGACAGAATTTGATTTAATGGATATTCATTTAATGCTAAATACTGAGGAATGTAAACAACGTGATGTTATCTCTTTCACCATCATTGTAAATGAAATGAAAGATGGTGTAGAAGTGGATCGGAGAGGTCTGTCTACAATCTTACATATTGTTTAAACTATGCATCAGAAATCTGTACTTCTAAAACAATTCTAGATTCTTCTTGGCGATTTTTTTCAGTGTATTTTAGTGTTGAAATCTTCTTTGAAAGTTCTTCCTCTTGCACCAGTCTGGCATTTCCAGAAAATTCTTGACCATCAAATTCTACTTTAACTCTAGGGTTTGCAATTGCATTTTTTAGCCAATCACTATTAGAATTTCTCCTAGAAAAGTAAATCATATTGTTATAAGTTACTGCTTTTGCCCAGACAGAATGTTCTTTACCAGTTTTTCTACCAACTGTAGTTAAAATTGCTTTGAATGTAAGATTATTTTTAACAGCCAAAGTTTCACCCGAATGCCAAAAATGCACCGAACATAGCAATAAGTGTGGAGCCACCAACTCCAATAATATACATAACTGTATTTCCCCGCATGAAGTTTCTTAGATTTTTACAATATTTATAATATAATTCGTAATGATGTTATAATCTAAATTCCGTCATTAATTATGCATGCAATTAAAGTAGACTCGCTTTCAAAACACTTTCAAAAATTCAAAGCGGTAGACAATATTTCATTTCAGATAGAACAAGGTGAGATTTTTGGATTTTTTGGACCTAATGGAGCAGGAAAAAGCACAACAATGATGATACTTACTACACTGCTAAAGCCAACTTCTGGAAATGCATCTGTTCAGTGATTCGATGTTGTCGCCCAAGGGAAAAAAGTTAGAGAGAATATAGGATTTGTTCAACAAGAGATTGGTGTTGATGAATATCTTACTGGTAGAGAGAATTTAGTTTTTCAATCTAGAATTAACCGAATACCAAAAGATCAGATACAATCCAGAATTGATGAAGTGATATCTTTAGTTGAACTTGAAGAAAAACAAAATGAGGCTGCAATTACTTATTCTGGAGGTATGAGAAAAAGACTTGATATTGCTTGTGGATTAATACATAGACCAAGAGTACTGTTCCTAGACGAGCCTACTGTTGGCCTTGATATTCAAACACGAAGAAAGATTTGGGAATACATTAGAAAGATACACAAAGAATTCGATATGACACTTTTTGTTTCAACTCATTATATGGAAGAGGCAGACAAGCTTTGTGATCGTGTTGGTATAATTGATTATGGAAAAATTCAGGTTATTGACACGCCTGAAATCATGAAAAATGCAATGGGGAATGACATAATTTCATTTTCATTGATTAATAGAGTTACAAAGCAAGATGAATTAATTAACAGAATAAAGAAAATTGAATTTGTAAATCAAGCATCTAATAAACAAGGTGAAATTGCAATCAAATCATCTAAATGTGCAGAAGTTATTCCTAAAATCTTTCAGGTTACATCTGAAATGAATATAGAAATTGACTCTTTATCATTAAACAAGCCAACATTAGATGATGTTTTCATATCATATACTGGACACAACTTGCGAGATGACACCACTCAAAAATTGAACAAGCGAAAAGAATTCAATTTAAACAGGAGGAGAGGACTTTGATCACATCTGACACCTATGCAATTTTCTGGCGTGAGATGAAACGCTACAGAAAGTCAAAGAGTGGAGTTATTATCAGATTGATTCAGCCTGCAATATGGATAATTGTGATGGGAAACATCTTTGCAGGGACACAACCACTCATTCAATCTGTAGGTTTTGATGGTGAATATATTGAATTTATGGCACCTGGTGTTATCATACTAACTGCAATTTTTACAAGCATCTTTGGTGGGGTAAATACGCTTTGGGATAGACGTTATGGATTTATGAACAAGGCATTAACATCACCGATATCAAGATCATCAATTGCACTTGGTAAAATGCTTGCAATTTCTTTAATTGCTGCATTTCAAGCAAGTTTGATTTTGGGAATCGCTCTTGCAATAGGAGTTAGTATGCCACATTTGTGGATGATTGGGCCCATTATGGCAATTGTAATTTTATTTTCGATTGGATTTTCTGGAATCTCAGTTATGGTTGCAGCTGCAGCAAAATCACAAGAAACTTTCTGGGGGATAATTAATTTTCTTGGCATGCCATTATTTTTGCTTAGTCCAGCACTTTTTCCCTTAGCTTTAATGCCTGATTGGCTTTCATCAATTGCGGCATTTAATCCTGTAAGTTATACTGTGATATTAGTAAGAGAAATGATGTCTGGATATGTTGAGGGATGGTCTGCATTACTAAGTATCACAATTTTGGTAGGTTTTAGTATTATAATGATTGGTCTAGCCAGCTATATTTTTACACGAGACGTGAATAAACCATTTTAATTATACAAATGCACCAAATTCAGTCAATTTTGACTGAATTTGACCAAAATAATAAAAAATACTCACTTTCTTGATCTTTTTAACATTTTTAAAGTAAATCTTATGTCTACAGTAGCTTCCCTAGTTGTACTATTCTCAGTATTACTATTGGGCATATCCTTTTCTCAATCATCTTATGCATTTGGTAATCATAGTTTTGAATTAGAATGGGGTGAATCTGGAAAAACAGCACCAGGTAATTTTCTTTTTCCTCAGCAAATATCTGAAGATAATCAAGGTAATCTGTATGTAACTGATCTTGGAAATTCAAGAATTCAAATTTTTGATAGTTCAGGAAATTTTATTAATACTTGGGGAGTTAACGGTTCTGGTGCAGGAGAATTTAATTCTCCACAAGGAATAGCTGTTACAGAAAACTTTGTTTTTGTTTCAGATAATATACTTAATAAAATTCAGAAATTTGATCTTGATGGTAATTTTGTAACAGAGTGGGGTATTGCAGGAAATGCTGATGGAGAGTTTAATTCTCCACAAGGATTAGGAATTAATAATGAAATACTTTACGTCGTAGATACAGGAAATGATAGAATTCAGAAGTTTACATTAAATGGTGTGTATATTTCAGAGTTTGGAAAAAGTGGTTTTACTGATTCTGATCTAAGAAAGCCAGTAGATATAGCATTTGATAGTATTGGAAATACTTACGTTGCAGATTTACATGGGAAAAAAATTGTTAAATTTTCTAATAATGATAGATTTCTTAATAGTATTGATGGAAATTTTGCTGGGTTTCCAATAACACCAGAAGGAATTGATATTGACAGTAACGATAATTTGTATATCGTTGATACTGCAAATAATAGAATTGTTCAAACAGATCAATTTGGGATGACTTTAACGCAGTGGGGGCAATATGGTAAAAGTCCCAGTCAATTTAACTTACCAAAAGACATTCTATCTGCAAATGATGGTTATGTATTTGTTGTAGATACTTATTCCCATCGTATACAAAAATTTGAAACACCACTTGTAATACCTACTATTGTTACTCCAGAGCAAATTCCAGTTGAACCACAGGCTCCAGTTGAACCTAAAATAGAGTTACAACCACCAATTTCTATTCCAAATGACTTTATTCGACCAGTGATTTCAGTTCCAGAGGATATTATTACAGAAGCAAAAGCTGGATTGACTAAAGTAAATATTGGTTATGCCATGGCATATGACGCAAGTGGAATTTTGTCCTTAACAAATAATGCACCAGAAAAATTCCCACTTGGAACTTCTACTATAATATGGACTGCAATTGACGGTTCCGGAAATATGACTATTGCACCACAAAGTATCACTGTAAATGACTCAACACCACCTGATATATCACCAATACCAAAAATTCGTGGAGAAGCAAAATCATTAACTCAAAATACTATTGAATTAGGTATCCCATCGGTGCATGATTTAGTTGGTATAGGTTTAGTTGAAAATAATGCCCCTGAAGTATTCCCACTTGGTGAGACCATAGTTACATGGACTGAGAGTGACATTATGGGAAATATGTCTACTGCTGAACAAATTATTGAGTTATTTGATAATGTAAATCCAAGAATATCCCAGCCTGAGAATTTAGTAATTGAAGCAGCTAGTCTAACTGAAAATCAAGTTGATTTGATGTTACCTGAGGTTCAGGATAATTTGAGTATTAAATCATTATCAAACGATGCACCTGATGTATTTTCACTTGGTGAAACCATAGTTACATGGTCAGTAGTTGATAACTATGATAATGTATCTAATGGGTCACAAATAATTACTATTGTAGATACAACTAATCCAGAAATTATTGCACCAAGTAATATTATAACTGAAGCTAG
>CAZKZG010000031.1:0-5102 GCA_964557215.1 uncultured Candidatus Nitrosopelagicus sp.
CTCATAATGGCAACTTTGTCCATAAATTCATTCTTTATGCATAGGGCAAAGAAGATGCTTCTTGTTTCTATTGCATTTTTGATGTTTACAGCTGCCGAACTAGTGCAATTACTTGAAGCAGAAAAAACTCATATTCATAATTTTTGGGAATCACCAACTGAAATATCACATATTATGTTATTTGGAATGCTTGTACTTTTAGCAATAGCAATTTTTAGGAGGAATTAATTATGCAAAAACTAACAAGAGAAGAAAAAATAGTTTTAGAGATACAAAATAACCCCGGTATTAGATTTAGAGAATTAATGAAAATGGTAGGTATAACCAACGGCATAATGAGCTACTATATTCAGAAACTTGAAAAAATAGGAATTATTTTCGTTCATAGACAAGCTGGAATTGCAAGATTATTTACAAACGATATCAATTCTTCTGAGATTAACCTAATTCAATATCTAAGAACTTCAACAACCAAAAAAATCATGGTGTCGCTATTAGCGGAAGATCATCTCAAATTCAAACAAATTACTGAAACTATCCAAATGTCACCTTCAACCACGTCATTTTATCTCAAAAAATTAGTAAGTAGTAAAATTGTGAATGTTTCAGGATCTTTTCCTAAAGTATATTCATTATTAATGAAAGAAAAAATCTCAAACCTAATTGTACTTTATCATCCTGATATTGTTGATTCTGCATCAACAAATTTGGCAGATATATTTAGTGCATATTAGAGTGGTTTTTCTTTTAACAGTGAGTTAACTTGTTTTAGCATTCTTGCAGATGCACCCCAGATCAGATTTTTCTCAAACGTAAATAGATACATTTCTTGTATAGAATTATGTTCCGGATCCATATCATTTTCTAATGTATCTAAAAATGGAGTAAGTGGAATTTGTAAAAATGATTCAACTTCTGAGTTTGCTACAAGATTAGTAATACAATCTAAAATACAAACAAAAGGAAGAATTGTAAATCCTGAATTTAGAGTTGTTACTTGCTCTAATTGCCCAATAATATTATTTCTTGAAATATCTAATCCAGTTTCTTCTTTTGTTTCACGTAATGCAGTCTCAAGTAAATTATTATCAGAATCAGTTAATTTTCCCCCAGGAAATGAAATTTCTCCTCCATGCTGTACCATAGTTGATGGTTTTTTTGTCATTAAAATTTTTGGTGGGTCATCATAAATTATTATTAGAACAGAAGCAAGTTTCTGTTTTTTACTATAATTTATTTCTGGATTAATTTCAGTTTCTAATGCGGTTTTAATTTTTTCTAGGTTCACAATTTGTTATAGAATAAGTTTGTTATTGAGTTTGTCTTTTTTGAAAAATATATCATACTCATAATTCCTATGACAAGGATTATCATAACAATATGACCAAATTCAGGAACAACATAACTCCCAAAAACTTCAATTTTTTCTGTTCCGACGCTAAATGGAATTGTTATAGTTTTTCCTTTGTCATAACTGAATTTGTCTGTTATAATATATGCAGTTTTTTCCTCAGTAGCTAACTCAGGTTTCATCTCTGTAACAGCTAAATACTCATCATTTTCAAACGGTTTGATAAGAAATTCATTCATTTTGATGATTAACTGCCCATCAGTTTTAGAATCAATTAAAATTACTAATGATGCGTCATTTGGTTTAGCAAGAATCTGTTTCACTTCGCCACCGGTAATTTCATAATATACTAAATTAGTTAAATCAATTTCATCAGGAACTGTAAGTGTTCCATCATTTTGCATAAACCCTGAGATATTCACATTACCCTGAAATCCTGAAGGAACTTCAAAATATAGGTGCCAATTTCCCATTTCATCTATACTTTGTAGTGTTTCAACTTTTTCAGTGAATTTTATTTTTGGATCTTTTGAGCTTGCACCAATCTCAAATTTCTCACCATCTAAAACAACGTCATATTTTTCATTAATGGAATTTGTTGGAAATTCAAAACTTCCAACTACTGGCATTTGAAAACCATTTAACGAATACAATGTTAAAACAGTTTCATCGGAATTAAACACACCATCTTTGAACCATGCATTAGCTGTATATCTAAATGTCATTTCACCATCCCCTTTCTTTACTGTAAGTGGCATGATTGAATCATCACCAAATGCAAAACAACTGTAGTAGTCTACATCATCTACAAGATATGACGCTGCAACTAACTTGAAATCAAAAACTTCACCAGGTTTCATTACATCAAACTTGTCTGAAAATGCTACATCCAGTATGTTATCATTTTTGTCTTTGATTAAAGCATAAACTCTAAAATCTTCAAATATTGATGCACCCCCATTTCTGATTTTTCCAGTCAAACTTGCATCATCATGGATAACAAGAGTATCGTCATAAATTACATAACCTCCAGGAAACTTGTCTTCAGATTTTGTATATGTGATTATAGGTGGCTCCAATATTGGATTTTCACTTGATATTTCTGGCAGTTTGATTTTCATTGGAAGCATTTGATGAGGCATTATTGTCGAAAATTCATAATCAGACGAAATTATCTTACTACCATCATTTACCTCTACGGTTAAAGTTGGAATCACAGCAAAATTCTCTTGATTTTTGATGCCAGCAATTACCGTGTAAGTCCCATCATGATCAAAAAATCCCACATATTCATGATCAGGTATGTATACACCACTTTCTGCCTCAACTGAATTTGAAAAAATAAGTGTGAATAAAATTACTGAAAATATGAGACTGATTATAAACTTCATTACATGATTCTTCATGAATTAAATAAATACATTTCAGATTAATCCTAAAAAATAGAATAGAGAAGTTTTAATCAAGTATACGGAAAGGCACCTTATGACAATAAGATATGAAATTAATCCACCAAAAATCAGTAATAATACTACTGAACAAATTGAAAAATTAGAAGATAGAATTGAGAAGATTAGTAGTTTTTGTGATGGTATTCATGTAACTGAATCTGTCTTAGGAATTCCTAGAATTCCACCACTTGATATTGCAAAAAAAATTAAAGAAAGAAATTCAAAACTAAAAGTCACAGTAAGTTTACGAACAATTGATAAAACAACTGAACAGATCTATTCAATTTTAGATGAATCAATCAAGAATAAAATTGACGGAGCACTTGTTTTAATGGGGGATCCACCTGCCGCTGCAAAACCACATTTACCATTATTTCCCAGTAAAATTGTTCAAGAACTAACCAAAAAGGGATACAAAGAAAAAATTGAAATTTTCCTCTCTATACCAAATAAACCTAACTTCGAGAAAATCTCAAAAAAAATAAATGTTGCACCAAATGGTTTTGTCACTCAGGTTATACATAATTATGAACAGGTAGAAAGGATTTACAATCATCTTTATCCGAAAGGATTTCAAATCATTCCTTGTATATTATTTCCATCTGTTAATAATTTAAAATCTGCAGAATTTCTTAAACTTGATTGGTCAAATTACAAAGAAAATTTTACTCAGTACGTTAATCAAATCCATAAACTAACAAAAGATGTATTGATTACTTCACCAAATGACTTTAAAGGAGCACTTGATTTTTTTTCAAGTTTGAATCTTGACTAAAGAAAATTTTTTACAAGCACTTGAAAATAGAATTATTCTATTTGATGGTGCAATGGGTACAGAAATTCAAAAATTAGACCCAAAGGCAGAAGATTTTCCAGATGGTAAAGATGGATTTAATGATGGATTATCTTTTTCGAAACCTGAATGGATAAAAGAAATTCATAGATCATATCTACAAGCAGGTTCTGATTGTATTGAAACTAATACATTTGGCTCAAATAAAATTAAACTTGATGAATATGGATTTGGCAATCAAACCATTGAATTTAATCAAAAAAATGCAGAATTAGCAAGAAGTGTATGTGATGAATTTACTGACAGGCAAAGATTTGTTGTTGGCTCAATGGGTCCAACTGGATATCTTCCAAGTTCAAATGATCCTGATCTTGGTCAAAAACCCTTATCAGAAATTCGTCAAGCCTTTGAATTGCAAGCTGAAGGGTTGATTCTAGGAAGTGCAGATGCATTACTAATCGAAACAAGTCAAGACATACTTGAAGTCAAACTTGCAGTTGAGGCATCACATACTGCAATGGAAAAAACTGGAAAAAAAGTAGCAATAATCTCAAATGTTACTTTAGACCAATATGGAAAAATGCTTCTTGGTACAAACGTCCAATCTGCATATACAACCATATCTGAAATGGGAATTGATATCTTTGGCTTAAATTGCTCTACTGGTCCTATTGAGATGGAACCAAGTGTTCAGTGGCTAAATGATCAAAAACACAAACCATTGTTAATTGTACCAAACGCTGGAATGCCCGAAAACGAAGGTGGCCAAGCAGTCTATAAGATGACTCCTGAAAAAATGGCTTCAGCACTTGATTCATTCATCAAAGAATACCCACAAGTTAACATTATCGGTGGCTGCTGTGGCACAAATCCTGAACATATAGCACAACTAAGAAAAGTTATCGATAAACAAAAGAAAGATTGATGAGATAAGTATTTAGAAAAATTTCCATCTAGAATATTCATGAAGGCAAGAGTTAGCTCCGCAATTAAATCGGTTGATCTGAAGCAAGAGGTTGGTCCTTTAATAATTGGTGAGAGATTAAATACCCAAGGTTCCAAAAAAGCAAAACAATTAGTCCTGAATGATGACTTTGACGGATTAGTTGATCTAGCAAGGACACAAGCAGAAGATGGTGCTCATTGTTTAGATGTTTGTGTTGCAACAACAGAACGCTCTGATGAAAAGCAATTCATGTTAAAACTTGTAAAAAATTTGAGTTTAGAAATTGATGCACCACTTGTTATAGACTCTACAGATCCAGATGTAATTGAATCTGCAATAGAACAAATTCCTGGTAAACCTATAATCAATTCAATTAATCTGGAAGGTGATGGAAGTAGATACAAAGCATTAGCTCCATTGATGGCAAAATATGGGATCCCTGCGATTGCATTATGTATTGGACCTGACGGAATGGCAAAAACTCCTATCCAGAAAGTTGAAACTGCAGAATTACTTTACAAGTCGGGGAAAAAATATGGTCTTCGTCCAGAACAATTCATC
>CAZKZG010000032.1:0-2876 GCA_964557215.1 uncultured Candidatus Nitrosopelagicus sp.
TCTTTTTGTTCCTGGCTTAATCCTTGAACAATTGCCTTTGATATTCCATTTTTATCACATAACGCAAGAATATATCCACTGGAATCAGTAAGCACAAATCCAGACGACTCATCTACTATTGCATACAAATTTTCTTCTCCTACGGGTTCCCAGATATTTGATTTGTTATCTCGTAATGCTAGTGCAGGCATTGCTCTATCATTTGATAATGAGTTAAGGTATTCTCTTGACGATTCAACTCTTTTTTGACCAATTTTTAATGCCTGAAAATACTGCATATTTCTTAAATCAATATATTCTTAATAAAACTACCAATCGTATGCCATTACTAAACACGACTATAATAAAACTAAATGAAATCACAACAAGAATAAAAGATAAAAATCAACTAACACCAGATGATGAAATAATTATTAAACAAATTTTCAAAGAAATTAATGAAAGTGGAGAAGCATATGATGTTGATGAAATTGAATCCTGGTTTGAGAATGAAGGCAGCTGGAATAATAAATTAGTTAGAAATAGAATTACTAACATATCGCATTATCAACAAACAAAATATGAACAAAACACAAAATTTCGTATGATTTCTGATGATGATTCATGTAGTTGTGGTAACTAGTTTAGGTTTCTAATTTTTCTAAAAGTCTTGCAATAATCTTTGCATTTTCATTTCTTTCGTTAGTTATTATTTCCAGACGTTCATCATCAATCTCACTTTTTTCGGTAATTGATAATTTTAGATACTCATCAGTTAAATCATTATTAGTCTGGAACCGTTTAATAATCTCAAACAATATTCCTATTACTTCATTTTGAGCTTTAATTAATTCATCTTTTTCGTCTGCCAATTCATTATGTAACCTACAAGTCTAATCTAAGTTTTTTGTATTATTTCGATTAGGATTTTTTTAAGATCATCATCAACAATTTGTTCTACAGCAGAAATAATGAACGGTTTAATTTTTTCAGGATCATTTTCTTTTTCATAAATTTTTCCTTGTAATGCCATTTCCAATTTATCTAATTCATGAACAAATTTTGCTTCTTTTGAAGAATTGTCTTTGTAATCATTCCATATGTTATAATAATTATTTTTGATTTTTTCTGGAAGATTATCTAATATCTCTGTCATTGCATATTCCTCGAGTTCAGTTTTTTTCTCAGTTGTTATTTCGTCAGGCATGAAATCTCCAATTTTTGATTCAGCCCAGTCGTGTAATATTGACATTTTCAGAATTTTTTCAGTGTTAAGCTCTTTAGTATCTGATAATACCATAGCCATTACTGACATCATGTAAGAGTGTTCTGCTACTGATTCAGAGTTCTTCAAGTTCAGTTTAATTTTCCATCCAGATCTTGGAAGATTTTTTAATCCTGCAATTTGAAAAAAGAAATCTGAAATCAACTTAAAGTTTTCTAGAATCTCCTTCTAATAAGCCTGAGTCACCATGAATTCTATCAATGTGTTTTGAGAGTTCATCATTTGAATCAAATTCTGATTCACAGTAAGGGCATTTTGATTTTTCCATGAATTGTATAAAATTTTACCATTAAAAAACCTCATTGTTTCACAAGTTCTTGAAATGCTTTTTGTTCTTTTAATGATTCAAATACATTATTCTTTTTTGCATTGACTTTAAATTTACTAGATATACTAATTGCTAATTTCAAATTTGATATGCAAGATAATGTTTCACCAAGTGCAGCGAAATTGCATGATTTATCAAAAAGCACATCCCCATTATTTGGATATAATTCCAATAGTTTATCACAAATGTTAATTGACTCCCTAAATTTTTTCATTGAATATAAAATCCGAATTTTATGATATAATACAATATTTTCCGATGCATTATAATTTAAAATGAAATTACATAGTTCTAATGCATCTTCAAATTTCTCTTTTTTTCTTAGTGCAGAAATTTTATTGATTAACAAGCATTTCTCAGTTGGATTTTTCTTTAATCCTCTATCATAGCATGATATTGCCTCATCATAATTTTTCATTTTACTTAATGCGTAGCCTTTATTGTTAATTACATCAATATTCTCTGGATCTGATCTTAATATCTCATCATACATTGGCAATGAATCCCTAAACAATTTTTTTAAAAATAATTTATTTGCTTTATTCAGTAATTCGGTATTTTTATCCACGTAAAATCATTATTTATTGTAATATTCAAAATTTAACTATATCTTAATAAATATAGAAACTGAATTCAATTATTGAAGATTTATACAAAAACAGGTGACGATGGTAAAACCTCATTATTTGATAATTCCAGAGTCTGGAAATCGCACGATAGAATTATGTCATATGGTGCAATTGATGAACTAAATTCTACATTAGGGATTGCAATTGCTCTTGATATTGATCCCAAGATTAAAGATGTGTTAATTAAAATTCAAAATGACCTTTTTGTTGTTGGTTCAGATTTAGCAAATCCTGACATGTCTAATACCAAGATTAGAACGACCGAAAATATGGTTAAATTTCTAGAAGAAACAATTGACAGTTTTGAGACAGAGTTAGATGAATTGAATAGTTTCATTCTGCCTGGGGGAACATTACCAGCGTCAATTTTGCATCTATCTAGAACAGTTGCCAGACGTGCAGAAACTTATGTTATCGCATTATCACAAAATGAACAAATTACGAAACTATCAGCAGTTTATTTGAATAGAATGTCTGATCTTCTTTTTGTTTTGGCAAGATCAACTAATAAAATAAAAAATGTTCCAGACGTTGTTTGGAAGCCATAAAAACGGTTTTATTCGAATTGATTTGATTTCTGGTATGCCGAGGTAGCTCAGCCTGGGAGAGCACCACGCTGAAGACGTGGCTGTCGCGCGTTCAAATCTCGCCCTCG
>CAZKZG010000033.1:0-3845 GCA_964557215.1 uncultured Candidatus Nitrosopelagicus sp.
TACAAATCAATTGCTCTAACCAGGCTGAGCTACATTGGCACTAAATTTTTCTACACGTAGTCGGTTTAAAATGTTCTCAAAGTATAGGTTACGATTTAATAATATCGAATTTGTTGCTCGATTATGAAGTTAAAGTTTGTCGACCCAAAAAAACTCAAAATACTAATAGCTATTTTCTTCGGAGTTGGATTATGGGGTATTGTATTTGGACTATGGCTAGGTCAGTTTCCTTCATCTAAAGAATCTTCACTGAATTACTTTATGATAGTAGTTTTAGGCGTCATCAATTTGCTTCTGGGTGCATTAATGTCGTATATTCTTTTGACTCAGGAGAGAAAAATAGATCCAAGAAAAGACTCAAAGTACAAACGAAAGAAATAGAGTACACACAACTAGAATGTTTGTCGCAAAGTGCATTGCATAAGAATTGTCGACTCCTTTCTTATCATATACATATTTGAATACAAAGCCAACTGGTATGAGAATTAATGCCATGTGAATTTTTATTCCCATTGCAATGTGAATTAACGCCCAAACAATAACCATCTTTTTTGACTTTCTAAAAAAACGCTCTTCAAAGTAATTGATATGAATAAACATGTAAAGAAGTAGTGGTATTAGTGGTGCAATTCCCCAAATTCCCTCATTTGCAAATGGACCAAATGCAATGTTGTAACCTAACCAACTCCAATTCAGTATTGGTATTTGATCAACATATGGAAAAATAAACGTAACATATAATGCTAAAATTCCAAATGGGATTGGGGCATATTTTATTGAGTTTAATCCATTTTTTAGATTGAAAATTCTCTTTTTTGTTTCTTTGATTAATAGTAAGCTACTACCAACAGTAAGCACATAGTATCCGATTACAAACATGTCTGAATTAAAAAATGACATATCCATAGCAACACATCTAAGACATTCATTAAATAAGCTATCTTACAATTACAATCATGGTTGTCAAAGTAGGAGATACTACTGAAAATTTTGAGCTTACTGCACATGATGGCTCGAAATTAAACCTAGAGTCATACAAAGACAAAAAAAATGTTGTATTATGTTTTTATCCAAAAAACCATCTTTTTGCATGTCCATCAAAAAAAGTCTTTGAGATGGCAGAAAGTGTAATTTCAGTTTTTCCTCAGATTGATTCTATAGATACAGTAATTCTTGCAATTTCAGTTGATACAGTAGAATCACAGGCAAAATTTGTTGACGAATACAAAATTCCGTATATTCATCTTAGCGATACTCAAAAGATAGTCTGTAAGAAATATGCTGGTCTGAATATGGTTGGGTTGGCAAAGCGTTCTACTTTTGTAATTGACAAAAAGGGAATTATTAGACATATTTTTCGTGATATTGATGCAAAAAATCATGGTAACCAAATTCTTGACTCATTAAAGCAGATTTAGAAGTAAATTATAAAGTATAAATTGCCTTCATAAAATTTTCAAACAATGCTTGACTTAGTTGCAAAGAAATTATTTCTTACAAAGGGAATAGGAGTTCATGAAGACAAGCTTACAAGTTTTGAATATGCTCTAAGAGATGCGGGAATTGAAGGAACAAACATTGTATTGATATCTAGTATATTTCCACCAAAAGCAAAACTTGTATCAAGAAAGGAAGGATTGAAATTGATAAATCCAGGACAGATTCTTTTTACAATTTATTCCAAAAATCAAACAAATGAACCACACAGATTGATTTCTGCATCAGTTGGAGTTGCACAACCAAAAGATCGTACAAAGTATGGATATCTGTCTGAATACGAAGCATTTGGTCAAAATGAAAAAGTTGCAGGTGACTATGCAGAAGATATTGCTGCACAGATGCTTGCATCATCTTTGGGAATTGATTTTGATCCTGACAAGAGCTGGGATGAAAAAAGACAGCAATGGACCATTTCTGACAAAATATACAAAACACAAAATATAACGCAAACTGCAAAAGGCGATAAGGATGGTAAATGGACCACAGTGTTTGCAGCTGCAGTGTTAATTCTTTAACGCTTGTATCCTTTCATATAGTAAATTGCAGCTGCTATGGCTACTATAATAATTACTGCTAAAATTACATATTGTGATTGCTCCGTGTCTGTATCCATCTCAACTCTTTCTTCCATTACTTCTTCTAGTGTACTGACTTGAATATCAGTTTCAGTATTTCCATCCCATTGTACAATTTCAAGTTTTAATTCATCATTTGTAACAACATTACTGTTACCAAAAAGATACTTTCCAGCTATAAAACTTCCATGTGCTGAATCAAAGAACCAACCTTTTTCCATTATATCAGACACAGTTGAAATTTTTTTAATAATATTTGTATTTGCTGAACCAATCATAATTGGTTCTTTTTCTGGTGTTTGAACTATCAAATCCAAAAGTGAATCTAATGGTACAAATTCATCTCCAAAATACTTTGAACGTTGTAATTCTGTTACGTTTAGATATTCAAGAGGATCAATTTCTGCTATACTACTGGCTATATTGCGATATAAAACAGAAACATTGAGTAAATATCGCATACCATCATCTTTTGGAAATATTGTAAGTGAAACAGTTGCAGGTGTAATAGTTTGTCCAACTATTTCACCTGAATATAACGTTAGATCACGAGTTTCATCCTTTGAAAATTCTTTTGCTATATCATAAAATCCACCACCCATAGTTATTTTTTCAGCCAAAATTGATTTTGAAAACTGATTAATTAATTCATAAGAAGATTGTTTTGGTGAAGTATATACAGCTGATACAGTTTGTTCTTCGCCTTCATCACTTACATCATATTCAGTCATTTGTGACTGAATAAACACAGAATGAAATTTTGCATTAGTTCCAAGCGATTCATTAATTTCTTCAATTAGTGTATCACTAATTTTTTTTGTTTCTATCTGTACTCTATTTATTCTACCATCTGCTTGTTCTAAATCTTCATCAGTAATGAATTTCTTAATTTCAGAAAAATCAAGATTAACTAGTATACATTGTTCATTACCTTTTACTCCTGGTACACAACCAACTAAATCACCTTTATGGTCAATATCATTCATATTTGTAAACACAATCGATTGAATAAGATCCTCAGATTGAATTTTTTTAATTAGTTCATCTGAAAACTTAAAATCATTATTACTTGTACTTTGTAGTCCAATTACTACTTCTATATCACCTGCTGATTTTTTCATTAGGAAACTACCAACATCTTTGAAAAGTGATAGATCATATACAACAACAATGTTCTCAGAAAATGTGGATTTTGTGAATTCTTGTGCAAATGCGTGAGGCATTATAACAATAGTTAGTGACATAACCATAAACAAAATAAGAAATTTTAACACATCTCTGAACAAAAAATTTGGATTATTAATTTTACTATGGCATAATCAAACGTTTAAATCCAAATAGGATTCAACACAAATTGACATCGATTCAAACCGTTGGGGAACAAGCTGGCAGTCAGATGGCTCTGGCTGTCAGCCCCATTTTATTATCTATAATTTAGAGAGTGTGTTTACCTGGTTTTTGATGTAGTCAAATCCATCCTGCCAGAATTTTGTCTTACTAATGTCAAATCCATATTCTTTTAGTAGTAATTCAGGTTTTTTTGAACCACCTGCAGCAAGAATGTCAATATATGTAGAGGCAAAATCTTTGCCTTCTTTTTTGTAAGTTTGGATAAGCGATAGAGAAAGAAGATTTCCAAATGCATATGAATAGCAGTAAAATGGGCTGTGGTAAAAATGAGGAATGTAACTCCATTCTACCCCAAAGTCATCTGAGATATCAATTGAATTTCCAAATTGAATCTTGAGATTTTCAAGATATGTATTTGAT
>CAZKZG010000034.1:0-4544 GCA_964557215.1 uncultured Candidatus Nitrosopelagicus sp.
TGCGTTCATAATCTACATACAGATTCCTCACATGATCTGGAATGCTGATTTGTATTTGGAAACGGGAATGATAAGTAGAGTTCATCCTATACTAGATTTTTTTATGTATGGTGTTGATTTAATTGAGATATTTCCAATGGTAAATATTGGATTTTTAATCTATTGCACAGTTCGTAAAAAACGTAAACAATCAATTGAGATTAGAGACAAAAAATAGATTAAACAAATTTTATTGAACCATATCCTACAACTGATTCCTTGTTTCCAACAACATCTCCACTAGTTGCATATGCTAATAGTTCCCCTTTTTTTGAACCCAAATTTTTACATGCAATCATAGTTGCAGCAATAGCACCATAGCCACAAGCACTAATTTTTTTTTCAATTAATGTTTCATAAAATCCATTTACATCCATTTTCAAAATTGGTTCAATTAATGACATATCCTGTTTGTGTGCAAAATCATTTTCCTCATAATGAGTAAAATCAGAGGAGCCAATTATCATAATTTTTTTAGATTTTGCAATCTGAGAAATAGCATTTCCAACTTCTTTTGCTGCATCAATGTCTTGTTTAGCCATTATGATAGGAAGTATTTTCAAATTGTTTGGAAACATTTCTTGGAGGAATGGAATTTGAACCTCCAAAGAATGATCTTTACTATGCGAAAAGTAATCCTGCTCAATATTATCTGCCATGCTCAGTAATTCATTAGAGGACTCACTATCAACCTCAGATATTCCTAATGGGGTTTGCCATTTTGCATCACTCATTGTTGCAATTTTACTTCCAATTGCCCAGTGATTTGGACCTATAATTACAGCCAAATCAAACTCTTGAGATGAAATTTCATAATACGAATGCGAAGCAATAGGACCAGAATACATGTAACCAGCATGGGGACAAATTACTCCAAATACACGCTCAATGCTTTGTTTTGGAGGATTACTATCTGGTCCAAATCTATGAGTAAAACAATTCTGAATCATTTGTTCTAATTCATCAGAATTATCTGGATAAAATGACCCAGCAACAACAGGTTTTCTTATCATGAATATTCACACTTAATCTATATGATAAGAATTCATCTCATGCATCAGGATTATTTTTCATGAATTCACTTAATGCCACTTTTAATGCTAATGTCTCAATTTTCAGATGTTGTTGTCCTGCAAGGAAAAAATCTGTGACATCAGAGTTTACTAATATTGAACTTGCACCATCTTCCATCTCTATCTTAGCTGATGAACCATGTGTTAGAACATCATTTAGTTCAAACAGATCTTCATGTCTTAGATACAATGTTTTTTCATCATCCTCAGATATTATCCATGTGAATCTGCAGCCTTTTTCTCCAGGTAAATATGGTGTATCTATTCTAAACTCGTCTGCCATTGTATCTTAAAAATACTCTTAGTTGAAAAGGTTTTTTCAAAATTTTCGTATTTGGTATGAATTTAGCAATCTTTCTCTTTAAAAAAGGCTCAACCTAAATTATTGTAAGACATTGGATATTCTGCAACTTGCTGAAGAAAATTTTCTGATTACATTTGCAATAGTTTTTGGGATCGGTTTATTGCAAGGTGCAATACTTGCGAGAGGAATTAGACAAAGATTCCCAAAATTAAAAAAATATGCAAAAGGCGTATCAATTATTTTGTTGATACTATTTGTAATCAATGCTTCTGGAAATATAACAAAATTTGCTGAACCATCAAAGGTTGAAATGAATGATTTTGTTGTACCTGAAACACCAGAAGGGATTTTCAATTTATTAATTGATTTTCTTGGTCTAAATGCTGGTCTTCTTGCTATAACAGGAATTTTTGTTACAGTGACACTGATTCTTATTTTTAGATTTGCAGATATCAATCATATTTCTAGATATTAAATTTTCACGATAAGTGTAATTGTTCTAATTGTAGCAATGTTGGGAAAATTTACAGATTATGTACCTACAGCATTTCAAATAATTCTATATGCATTCTATCAGTTTGGTTTGACAATTGGAATGTTTATTGTAATGCGAAGAAGAGAGATAGATCCACTTAACGAACTTGAATAATTATTAAATTAATTCTCTAAGACCTGCACAGCGATTTCTAATAGTAACCTCTGTAACACCTGATGCAACAGAGATTTCTTTTTGTGTTTTATTTCCGCCACTGGTAATGCATGCTAAATACAGTGCAGCCGCAGCTAATCCCATTGGATCTTTTCCTGCAACCATACCAATTTTTTTAGCCTTACCCAAAATCTCAATAGCTTTACGTTTAGTTTTTTCACCCAGTCCAGCAAGACTTGCAATCCTTGCAACACCATTAACTGGGTCAGCTACTGGAATTTTAAGATCTAATTCTCGAAAAATTAAGCGATAGCATCTTGCAACATCCTTTCTCCTAATGTTAATACCATCTGCAATGTCATCAAGTGTTCTTGGTGTTTCTGTATCTCTACATGCAGCATAGATACATGCTGCAACTAATCCCTGGATTGATCTACCCTTAACAAGTTTTTTTTCTATTGCTTTTCTATAGACATATGCAGATTTTTCAATAACTGCATCTGTAAGTGATAGTTTGTCTTTCAGTTTATCCATTTCACTTAGGGCCTGTCTAAGATTTCTATCTGTTGATGAATGTGCTTGTGAACGACTATCCCATGTTCTCAATCTATCAATTGATTTTTTCATTGATGTAGAAAGTGGTTTACCTGTAGCGTCTTTATTTGCAGTACCTATGATTGTAGATAGGCCCATATCATGCATAGTAATTGATGTACCGGTGCCAACTCTACTTTTATCAACACCATCATTTGCAAATGATCTCCATTCAGGACCATCTGCAGCACCTTTTTCGGTAATAACTAAACCACAAGTGCTGCATGCTAATTCACCCGAACTTTCATCTAAAACAAGTGATGTCTTATTACAAGAAGGACATCGTTGTTTATCATTACTTGACATATTTTATACTCTACAATTTGGCTTATTACGCTTTTTCCCATTTTCTAATGGTGTTTGGTGTGTAGGCACGCCTAATTTAACATTCTATATTCTTAGAATTTTTCCTTTAATATTGGCACTAATTTTTTTTTGATTCTTGAAAATCTTTTTAATGCTAGTTAATTGATTATTTTCATGGCTAAAGCTAAAAAGCCACATGTTGTTGGTGTAGAAATTCTTAAAAAAAATGGAATTGACGTTGATAAACTCATAAAATTATTAGTAACTAATGCATCAGTAGAATTCACTGCATATTATTATTTCACAAATCTTAGAATGCATTGTACTGGAATAGAAGGTGAAGGAATAAAGGGAATCATTGAAGATGCACGTCTTGAAGACTTGAGTCATTTTGAATCCTGTATTGAAAGAATTTTTCAATTAGGAGGCAGTCTTCCAAATGATGCGCAATCATTTATCAAAATGTCTGGTTGTGAATTCCTACAATTACCAACAAACCCAACTGATATCAAAGCAATATTAGAAAAATGTCTCAAAGCAGAACAAGGTGCAATTGTAAACTGGAATAAAGTATGTAAAATGACTTACAATAAGGATCCAGCTACATATGATATTGCAAAAGACATACTGATGGAAGAAATAGAGCATGAAAGTTGGTTCTTAGAACTCATTTATGGAAGACCATCAGGTCATATGAGAAGAAAATTTCCAGGTGAAAGACCACATACACAAAAGCATTCAAGATCACTTGGCTAGTTAATTTTTTTACTATTCATTTCTCAAAACAATTCCACTTACATCTTTTGTAAATTGTTTATTTACATCTAGTATGCAATATGCATAATCTACTTTATTTAAGGCGGGATACATTATACTATCTCTATTCTCACTATGCAGTAAACCTATTCCATGACCCAATTCATGTGTCATTATTTGTTTTACTGTTTCAACATGATACAATTGGAAATTTCCATCACATCCATATCCACCTAATGCCACCTCAACAACACCTTTTCCCAAATTAGCATGTCCTAAAACATTTTGACCAAGACTTCTAACTACCCATGTCACCCACAGATTTGCATCAGCTTTGGTCTCAGTTGTTGTAAATGTTATTTTTACAGTTTTTCCATCTGACGCCGTAAGTGTTTCTTCCTCCCAATATTGGAATGATTCGGTTAATGTCCCAACATGATCTAATGGTAATCCATTTGGTTGTTTATTGATGTATACATTATACGTTACAAAATAAGTATCATTGATTGTTTCAACTGAAGCACTAGGGAATCGTGCATTTCCCATTTCGATTTGCTGATCAAAATTCCATTTTATATAATCTCGCATAAATTTTTTGATTACATCACCACTGGGATTTGGATACTCTATGTATCGCCCATCTTCACTTACAGTTTTTATAATTTTATCTAAATATCTTTCAAATTCCCATTGGTTTCTGTCTAGTACAAGCTGTTCTTCTTTACTGATTTGGTTGTTTTCTGGTAAAGTAATCACTATAATTCCATTTTCAATCATAAAATAAATTCCTGAAAGAAATTCTTTCTCAGTAATTTTACCTTCT
>CAZKZG010000035.1:0-15012 GCA_964557215.1 uncultured Candidatus Nitrosopelagicus sp.
CCACCTGATCAACAAGATGTTGCAGGAATTAGAACAGTAGGTAATGCTGATGGTTTGAAATATTATAATCCTGATAAATATGCTGGAAAACACCAAATAGATTTTGAACAAGCAAAACCACTATTGAAATTCATGGTAGAAAAAGGACATGATATGGGTGAGAGCAGTGCTCTTGAACTTTATGCAGCTTTACAAATGATACACAATCGTGGAGGAAAATTTGTTGTGATGATTTGTGATGGAATTGATAAGTATAGAAAGAATTTTGAAAAGATTGGAAATACAGTTACCCCTACACAAGTTAGTCAACAAGAAGTTGCCTCAAATGCAAGTGAATATGATAAAGTAATTTGGGTTCACACACAATATACCCCACGTGAAGAAGGAATTGAACTACTTGCAAAATCCCTTGGCATTGATAAAAATAAGATAATTGTACCAAATGCTAGGACTGCACAGCAATTATTGTCAGGTCAACAAATTCCAGAAGAAATTGATCAGGCATTACAGGAATCTAAAGGAAAATCATTAATGGTATGTATGGCTGGGAGGACATCACTAATGGCTGCCAACGTTTTGGCAGAAAAAGGTATTCAAACTGATAGTCTAACTGGGGGAATTACCGGTCTTCCTGAGAGTAAAACTAAAGATCTTTCAGAGATTATTGCACAGGCATCACAATTTTGATATTTATTAAGACATTGTAAATAATGAAAATTCATGAAGTGTCTGTCGGTTTGCCAGCCATTTGCTGAATTGATAGTTCAAGGCAAAAAAACAATAGAATTAAGAAAATGGAATACAGAATTTCGTGGTGAGTTTTTAGTACATTCTCCACGAAAAATTAGAACTGATGATTGTAAAAGACTTCAGATAAGATCTAACCTAATCACTGGTGCAATAATTGGAAAAGTTGAGCTTGCTGATGTAAAGAAATATGAAAATAAATTAGAATTAAATTTAGACTCAAAGAAACATCTAGCATCAAATGATGCCTCAGATAACAAATATGGCTTCATTTTAGAAAACCCAAAACAGCTTAAAGTTCCAATTCCATATAATGGTCAATTAAATTTTTTTGAATTCAAACCACAAATGCTCACTACTGATGAAATCAAAATAGATCTTTTTGACGAAGAACATCGGTATATGTGGATTAATCACCATTAATACAAAAGGTGAAAACAACCGTTTGTATATATAAAGGGGCTTAATAAATTCGATAAATGCCACAAACAAAACCAATTGTTAGCGTTGAAAACGTGGTAGCATCAGCATCAGTTGATCAAAAAATTGACTTGAATGATGTTACAAAAAAGTTTCCTGATACTGAATATCATCCAGATCAATTTCCAGGTCTAGTATTTAGACTAGAAAGTCCTAGAACCGCCACACTAATCTTTAGAACAGGAAAGATGGTTTGCACTGGTGCAAAATCTGAAGATATGGCAGTAAAAGCTGTAAAAACAGTTGTTCAAAGACTTCGTAAAGGTAAGATAAAAATAAAAAAAGATGCAGTTATAACGGTTCAAAATATAGTAGCAGCAATTAATTTAGGTGGAAAAATTCATCTTGAACAAGCTGCTAGAAAATTACCTAGAAGTATGTATGAACCAGAACAATTCCCAGGACTTATTCATAGAATGCTCGATCCTAAGACAGTTATTTTGTTATTTGCATCAGGCAAGTTAGTTTGTACTGGTGCAAAAAAAGAAGCAGATGTTTATCGGTCCGTCCACAATCTCCATGCAACATTGGAAGAAAAAGAATTGATGATCTATGATGCATAGATCTGTTTCCTTATTTTTCTTTAAAATAGTATAATATTATTTGAGCCATATTTTGCAAATAGATTATCATATAGGCGTAATCTTTCAGGCTTAAGATTCTTATTTTCATCATACATTTTTGTAATAAATCCAGCAAGTACTCTTTCATTATTTTCATCAAAAAATCTTACACTGAAACTAATTTTATCAGGTTTCTGTTCTTTTACAAATTCTGCCCGTTTTATTAATTCAGAATTAACATGCATATGACATGGTCCATCATTATCACCCAAAGTAATCCATTTCTCGTTTTCTTTAATTTCTAAGGAATTACTTCTAATTTCACTTACTACACCATTACTTTTAACAATAAACAAAACATCATCTATACATGTTAAATCACAAAGAATTTCTTTTAACAATGAATTAATTTTAAAAAACACTTATTTCAGTTTTTTCTATCTGTGAAAAATTTTATACTTTGCCAGAATTTTCTGATTGTAATTTTTCCCAATCTGCTAAAAATGCTTTCAAACCTATATCGGTTAATGCATGACCTAACATTTTTCCAAGAACTGCAGGTGGTAAAGTCACAACATCAGCGCCAGTTTTTGCAGCATCAATTACATGTTGTGGGTGTCTTACACTTGCAACAAGAATCTGTGTCTTAAAATCATAATTTGTAAAAATTTGTTTTATTTCTTTGATAAGATCCATTCCAGTGTGACCAATATCATCAAGTCTACCAATAAATGGACTAACATATTTTGCGCCTGCCTTTGCTGCCAAAAGTGCTTGATTTGGTGAAAAAACTAGAGAATCATTAACAGGTATTCCTTGTTCACTCAAACTCTTGCATGCCCTTAGTCCTTCTCCTGTCATGGGACATTTTACAACAACATGATCTCCATATTCACGGAGTTTTTTTCCTTCTTCCATCATTCCATCATAATCTGTACTAACTACTTCAAGGCTAACATCACCTTTGATAATTCGGGTAATTTCCTCCATTGCCTCATGTGGATTACCTCCTTCTTTTGCTAAGAGAGAGGGATTTGTAGTGATTCCATCAAGTAGCCCCATATCATTATATTTTCTAATTTCATCCAAATTAGCTGTGTCTAGGAATATCTTCATTGTTTTTTACTCCTAACTTCTTTTACCATATTTGCTATATTAACTGATGTTATACCATGCTTCTCAAGTAATTGTGGAATCTCATTATCACGCGCAGATTCACCGAACATATCTTGTGCACCAATTCTTTTTATTGGTACAGGATATGTTTCAGAAATTACTTCAGTTACAGCAGAACCAAATCCCCCAAGAACATTATGTTCCTCACATGTTACAATTGATCCTGTTTCTCTAGCTGCCTTTTCTAAAATTTCTTTATCAATAGGTTTTACAGTAAAGCAATCAATTACTCTACAAGATATTCCTTCTTGTTTTAGTTGTTCTGCTGCATCTAATGCCAATTTTACTGTAATACCACATGCTGCTATTGTACAATCAGAACCATCTCTTATAGTGATTCCTTTACCTATTTCAAATACTTGTGCATCATTATGCACAATTGGAACTTTAGAACGTGCCATTCTCATATAAAATGGTCCATATTTCTGTGCAATAGTCCAAGTGAGTTTTGATACTGCAATGGAATCAGCAGGAATAAGAACTTGCATGTTTGGTATTGCACGCATAATAGCAATATCTTCAAGTTGTTGATGAGAACCACCATCAGCACCAACTGATAAACCCCCATGTGAAACTACTAATTTTACATTTAGACCTTTTTTGTCGGTACGTGATGGATATGCAATAGCATTTCTTATTTGGTCAACGCAACGACCTGGAAGAAAAATAGCATATGTACTAGCAAATGATGTTTTACCAGAATAAGCCAATCCAGCAGCAACAGAAACTAAATTGGCTTCAGCGATTCCAACATTGAAGAACCGTTCAGGAAATTTTTTCCCAAAATCTGCAGTTTTTAGTGAATCAGTAGTATCAGCCCCTAAGACAACAATATTTTTATCTTGTTTGCCTAATTCAACTAGAGATTTACCATACTCTGTTCTCATATCACCAAATTGTATATCGTTACTCATTGACATCTAATCCTTTTGCAATTTGCAACAATTCATCCTTTTTCTTTCCAACAACATGAAGATCTATCCATTTGTTGACTAGTTCTTTTCCACCAAGCTCGTTAGCTTTTTGGATAAGTAATTTCCTTCTTGAACTTAGAATCTTGTTTCTAAATTCTCTAATTACTAATCTAATATCATTTTGGCCAATAATTGCACTGCCACCCACAAATGCTCTTGCACCATCAGCAAAACATGCCCCAATGTTATCTTGGGTCACACCACCATCGGCTTCAATATATCCCTCAAATTTATTGTCTTTTAGGATTTGGGCAAGTTTTTGTGTTTTTTCGTGTGATGATTCAATGTATTTTTGACCAGACTTGCCTGGTACTACTGACATTACAATAAATTGGTCTAATGAAGGAAGAAATTTGGTTGTCCAATCTGGTAATTCTGTATCAGGATTAATTGCAAGACCAACACCAACCTGACTAGATTTGAGAAGATCATGTATTTCTCCAAAACTTGACTCATCACATACTTCAGTATGAACTGTAATTACGTCACTTCCAGCATCAATGTAATTTCTTACATGTTTAACTGGTTCATTAATCATAAGATGAGTATCAAAAGGAATCACAGTTACAGGTCGTAATTCTTTAATTTTTACATGATCAAAAGTTGTGCTTGGAACAAATTGACCATCCATTACATCTAAGTGGATATAATCTGCACGTCCATCTACACATCTCTTTACCTCTTTTTCAAGATTAGTCATATCTCCAGCAATAATAGATGGTGCAATCATAAATTGTGATTCAAGTTCCTGTTCAATAATTGGGACAAACTCTGGTTTTGCAGCTTTTCCATGCCACTGTGGATTATCTTCCATATGTTCAACTGCTTTGCCTTTAATTGTTCGTGCAATAATTATTGTTGGTAATCCTTTGACTCTTTTAGCTCGTTCAATTGCATTAGAAATTTGCTCTATTCGATGCCCGTCAACTTCTATAACATTCCAACCAAATGAACGCCATTTGTCAGCAGTTTTCCATCTACTTGCATCCTTCCACATCTCTGACAAATCATCGCTTTCAAGATTTTCATCTAAAGGCATAATTTTTTCAGTGTACGAATCTTGCTGAATAAAATTTCTGTCTAAAATTACAGTAAGATTATCAACTTTGTATTTTGCTGCAGTCATTGCAGCTTCCCAAACCTGTCCTTCATCGGTCTCACCATCACCCAGAACAGTAAATATTCTAGTTTCTTTTCCATCAAGTTTTGCAGCTAGTGCATTGCCAATTGAATATGAAAGTCCTATTCCAAGTGAACCACCGCAAAATTCAACTCCGGGGCATTTCAAATCTGGATGTCCTTGTAATGTTGTTCCAAATTGTCTAAGAGTCTCCATTTTGGATTCATCAAAATATCCTGATACTGCCATATTTGAGTAAAGACCAGGTGAGGCATGCCCTTTCGATAAGATTAGTTTGTCTCTATCTTCCCATTCAGGGTTTTTAGTATCATATTTCAGATGTTTGTAAAACAGACAACCCATAATTTCAGCCATTGAAAATGAGCCACCAGGGTGTCCTGAACCAGCTGCTGTTGTACCTTTAATGACTAGTTTTCTAGCTTTGAGAACATTTTTTTTAATCTGGTAATAATTTAGCCCCATCTCAAACAGAAAATCACAAAGATTACATAAATAGCTATATACTATTCAGAGTATGAATTTAGAAGAAAAATTACCTTTGATGGTTTATGATAACAAGTGTTATGTATGTATACAATTTGCAAAATTTGTTAATTTTTTTGCAAGAGGAAGATTGAGAATGATTGGTCATTACACAGAACTAGGCAAATTAATCAGAGAAAACTATCTTGATGATAATGCATTGGAGATGTTCTGGTTTATGGATAAGAATACAGCATATGGTGGTAGAGCAGCAATTTGTCCATTAATCTCAGCTATATTTCATCTTGCAGGTATAAATTCTAACAAAATATCAATCCAAGAATCATGTGACATTGGTTGTAAAGATTCACTTGCAGTTTTCTTTCGATCTGCTAGTCTAATTACTCATAGTAAAAAAATTTCTCTAACAAAGTAATAGAACTAGTAATCTCAGCCAAATATCATACAGTGTTCACAATCACAATTTGGTTGCTGCTTAGTTTTTGCGAGACATTTTTTGTGTTGACCAGCTTGACATTGAACACAAATTTTTTCTAGATTTTCAACAGAAGAATATTTTTTTGACTGATCAAATCCAAATCCGCCATCCTGTGGGCCAACCATGTTAATAATATAATGCACTAGTATTTTTAGATCACTAAAACTAATTGAACTATTTTGATTCTCTTTTCTTTGCTACTTGCATATAGACGTCTACTGTACCACTACCAACAGGAATCTGGCTACCAACAATGACATTTTCGGTAATTCCTTTAAGATCTTCAGTCTCTCCTGTTTTTGCAGCAGTGGCAATTGTTGGCACAGTAATCTCAAATGCAGCACGTGCAAGGACACTATCTTTTGTACCTGCAATTCCATGGCGGCCAATCTGTTGCATGTAACCACGATGACACATTAAATCAGATACTAACATAAGATATCTCTGATCAACTTCAAGTCCCTGATCTTCAAGAGTTGAAGTAAGCTCATTGATTAGTGCATTTCTAGCCGCTTCTATTCCAAGTGTTTCTGCAATTTCAGCCACGTTATTTGTTCTCACATTATTTTTATCAATACCAGGTACTTTCAGTACATCTGAAAGATTTGAACCAGTAGTCTGAATCACCCATTCATTATCCTTCTTAACAATTGTAACTCTTTTAATGTCTTTTACACCCTTTACCGTTGTCTTAAGTATTTTATTTCTTAATGTAATTACCGTTGGGGCATCAGATTCTTCATCAACCAATTTCAAGAGTAATGTAGTACCAAGATTTTCTATCTTGAATTTTTTATTACTTTCTAATGCTTTTACAACATCATCAATTGTACATCCTCGATCAGATATTTTTCTTTCATTTAGATTAAGACTTATTTTTGTAGTATAATCAGTTTCAGTATTTATTATCACATCATTCACAGATGTTTCTAGTATATTTCGAGCAACCTGTACTGCTTTAGCTTGATCATTCTTTGATTCTTTATCAAGATAGATGTCCATGGTTGGTGTAACTGGTTTTTTACGTGCATCAACTAATTCAATAAGTCTTGGTAAACCAAGTGTCACATTTCTTTCAGCAATTCCTGCAAAATGGAAAGTTCTTAATGTCATTTGTGTACCTGGTTCACCAATTGATTGCGCAGTTACAATTCCAACTGCTTGACCCGGTTCTGCTTTTGCATTATTATACAAATCCAATCCTTTTTTGGAAACTTTTTCTATTCCATCTTTACTTAGTTTTGAATTTTCAAGACCATCGGAGACAGATTTTGCCAGTCTTGAGTTAAATTCTTTGGTATATTTTTTTACTGCAGCTGAAATTTCATCTTTGGTGGCTGCTTTTCCAGAATCTACAATTTGTTGAGATTCAATTAATCTATGAATGTTAAATGCCTCACCATGATCACTTTTTGAAACATCAATACCATCTTCACCATATAGGAACTGAATAATATGACCATGTGGATCCCTGACAGTTCCATCATATTCTAGTCTTATATGCTCTAAAGCATTAATCAATCTTCTTTGCATATATCCACTTTGTTGTGTTCTGACTGCTGTGTCAACTAAGCCTTCTCGCCCTCCCATAGCATGGAAAAAGAATTCTAATGTGGATAAACCGTCACGATAGTTTGATTTCACAAATCCATGGGCATCAGGATTGTCATCATGCTCTTGAAAATGTGGTAAAACACGATTATTGTAACCTTTATGTAATCTATTTCCACGTCTGGCTTGTTGACCAAGCACACCTGCCATTTGTCCTACATTTAATGAAGAACCCCTTGCACCAGTAGTTGCCATAATTTTTCCAGCATTATTATCATCTAATGAACTGTTAGCAGTAGTTGCAGCTTTATCTCTTGCTTTTCCTAAATTATTTACAATATATGCTTCAAGAGTTTCTTTGGTTGTCATTCCTCTAGTTCCTTTTAATTCTCCACTCTTTTCTTGTTCAATCAAATTGAATACATCACTATAGGTTTTTTCAATATCACTATCAATTGCGCCTCTATCTTTATCAGATAATTCAAGATCACTATATCCATAACTGAACCCATAATGAGTTATGAATTGTTTAATCATTATTAATTCAGAATTTAGAAATGCCTTAGCATTTGCGTTACCATAATCTTTGGCAATTCTGTGTAGCACACTTTCAGGCTCTTCTGCACCTATAGATGATTTATCTATGACTCCACTAATTAACTGACCATTTTTTATAACAATATCTTTTTGTTTTCCACCAGTGCCTTTGGACCATTTTGATGTCATAACATAGTTAAAATCAGTTGGTAAGAACAAGGAAAATAATTGTTTTCCAGAATAGAGGTTTTCTTTCTTATTTTCAGGTTCAGGTAGTGTACCTGTATAACCA
This sequence comes from uncultured Candidatus Nitrosopelagicus sp., assembly GCA_964557215.1. Lineage (GTDB taxonomy): Archaea > Thermoproteota > Nitrososphaeria > Nitrososphaerales > Nitrosopumilaceae > Nitrosopelagicus. The sequence goes on from CAZKZG010000035.1 coordinate 8,423, forward strand.
CCAAGCATGGCTAGATTTGCAAATTCTTGATTGGTTAATACTGTATCATCTTTTGTCATCAAATATGCACCAGTAATAAAGTCACGAAGACCTCCAATTATTGGTCCACCAAATCTAGGAGAGATTAATTGATCCTGAACACGCATAAGAAGAACCGCCTCTGAACGTGCTTCCTCACTTTGTGGAACATGGAGATTCATTTCATCTCCATCGAAGTCTGCGTTGTAAGGTGGACATACAGATGGATGTAACCTAAAGGTTTTACCAGGTAATACTTTGACAAAATGTGCCATAATCGACATTTGGTGTAGAGATGGCTGTCTGTTAAACAAGACAACATCACCATCCATTAGATGCCTTTCAACTAGGAAACCAATTTCTAATGAGTCAGCAATAAGTGAACGATCTTCTACAAAGTCCAATCTAATCTTGACACCATCGGGACGAGTAATGTAGTTAACACCTGGGAAAATAGAAGGACCGTTAATAACAAGTTTTTTTAATTTTCCAATGTTCCAATCTGTAACAATTTCAGGTATAGTTAGTTTCTTAGCAACTGTTTCTGGTACACCAACTTCAGACAAGTCAAGATTAGGATCAGGAGAAATTACAGTACGGCTTGAAAAGTCTACACGTTTTCCAGAAAGTGAACCTCTGAATCTACCCTCTTTTCCTTTTAGCCTCTGTGTTAGTGTTTTAAGTGGTCTTCCAGATCTATGATGAGCCTGTGGAATTCCTGATACTTCGTTATCAAAATAAGTTGTTACATGATACTGTAGTAGATCAACTAAATCTTGGACAATTAATGGTGGAGTTCCAGCCTCTTTACTTTCTTTGAGCCGTTGATTAACTCTGATTATATCAACCAATTTGTGTGTTAGATCATCTTCTGATCTAATTCCAGTTTCAAGAATAATTGATGGTCTAACAGTTACAGGAGGTACAGGAAGAGCTTGTAAAACAAACCATTCTGGTCTTGCAGTTTTTGGATCATAGCCAAGTAGACTCAAGTCATCATCAGTGATTTGTGACAATCTTTCTCTAATTGTTATTGGTAGTAATCTGTTTTCTCCTATTTCTGTTTTTTCAATGAAGATTGTAGGTTTTGTAAAAATCAACTCATATTGAGATTTGCCACAATGTGGACAGTCCTTTTGTTTTTTTGCTTTATCCTGAATTTGTTCCGGAATTCGTTTTTGGGAAATTACAGAATATGATGCCTCACGTTTTGTGATTTTAGTAAATTCCTGAATATCTTCAGGTGCAAGTTTAATTCTTCCACAAGATCTACATGTGGATTGTAACAATTTGTATATATTATCAACAAATGCAATATGAAGAACTGGTTCTGCAAGTTCAATATGCCCAAAGTGTCCAGGACTTCGTGCAGCAGTATTTCCGTCAGTTACACATTTTTGTCCAGGTTCTAGAACTCCTAATCTGCCATCCATTAATCCACCCTGAACAGCCATTCCATCTTCGTCGTATGTTTCAGGCTGTGTTATTTCAGCAACTGAATATTTTCTAATTTCTTGTGGAGACCATACAGAAAAAATTATTCCATCTATGATTTTAGTAGTAGTAGTAGACATTATACTCGCTCCTTTAGCTTTAATCTAGGGGCAATGTTTAAGCTAAGGATTTCTTGTAGAAGTAATTTGAATGCATATGCTACAGATACAGATGAAATTGGTGCCGTATCACCACATTGTGCACAAACAAACTTTCTTTTTCTTGCATCATGGAATCCTGTTAATCCACATTTCTCACATACAAGAACCTCAGTCTTATCTGATTCATCTAATAATCTATCTTTTAGAAGCATTGAAGCACCATATGCTATCAAACAATCACGTTCCATTTCACCAAATCTTAGACCACCACCACGTGCTCTTCCTTCAGTAGGTTGCTTTGTTAACATCTGAACTTGACCTCGTGCTCTAGCATGAATTTTGTCAGCAACCATATGATGTAGTTTTTGATAATATACAACACCAATAAACACATCAACTAGGAACGATTTACCAGTTCTACCATCATACATTTTTTCTTTTCCAGAATATTTGAAACCAGCCTTATCTAGAATGCTTTTAACAATATCCATCTTTTCTCCTACAAAAGCAGAACCATCAAATTGTTTTCCTCTAACTGCAGCTGCTTTACCGGTTACTGATTCCATCATCATACCAACTGTCATTCTAGATGGAAATGCATGTGGATTAATCAATACATCAGGAGTAATACCTTGTTCTGTATATGGAAGGTCTTCATTCTTAGCTAAAATACCTAATACTCCTTTTTGTCCATGTCTTGATGCAAATTTATCTCCAATTTCAGGAACTCGCATATCTCTAACTCGGATCTTGTACATTTTACCACCTTCATGTGATTGTGTCATTACAACTGTATCAACTACACCTGCTTCTGATGGACGAACACCAATTGAAGTATCTCTACGGTATGGACCTCTTGATTCAAATTCTTTGTATTCTTCCATAAAACGTGGCGGACTGGTTTTTCCAATTAAAATATCACCACCTGTAACAGTAGATTCAGTAGCAACAATACCATCATCCTCTAAGAGTCTGTAGGATTTTTCACCCTTGTATCCTCGTATATTGTCATCTGCGTTTGGTACTTCAAAATTATCTCTCATTCCACCTGGGTATTGTTTTGCTTCAGCATCATAGATTCTATAAAAGAATGTTCGCGCTAGTCCTCTGTCGACAGATGATTTACTTAGAACAATAGCATCTTCAATGTTGTAACCATCAAATGGTAAAACTGCTACAACACAATTTTGTCCTGCAGGTCTTTCTTCCATACCCAATAAATTTAACGATTTAGTTGTTACAATTGGAATCTGAGGATATAGCATAAAATGCTGACGCACATAGGTGCTAGTATTCATCATGGGTGTAGAGAATCCTAAACTTTGTTTTGCCATTGCAGATTCATATGTATTTCTAGGAGACTGATTATGCTCAGGATATGGAATGATAGAAGCACCAGCACCCAAAATTGCGGAAGGAAAAATTTCTATATGTGTTAATTTTTTTGAATTCTTTTCATCAAATGTAATATAACAATTTTCCTCTTCGTTTGCATCTATAAGCTCAATAATCCCCATCCGAATCAAATCATTCCAAGAGATTAATTTTTTTGAAATTTTATCTAAGAATTCTTCTGTTAAAAGTGGTTTAGAGTTTTTAACTATTATAAGTGGTCGAAGTACTCTGCCAGCATTACAATTTACATAGAGTCTTTTTGTCGCTCCATCTTGATCTGGCTCATATAATGAGATTCCTACATGTGGATGAATTTTTGAACTTCTTCTTAGTACACGTAATGCTTCGGTTAATTCTTGACCATTTTTGTGAAATCCAATAAGTTTCCCATCAACAAAAATTCTAGCTCCATCTTTCTTTATTTCATTATTTGCAGAAGTTAAATCATGTACTCCAGAATTATATAATATTTCAACTATATCTTCGGAAGGAACATTTACAGAAATGATTGCTGATAATGCTAGATTTTTTACCAAACCACAATTAGAACCTTCAGGAGTTTCACTAGGGCAGATTCTACCAAAATGAGTAGAATGTAGATCTCGTGCTTCAAAATTTGGTTGTGTACGACTTAATGGAGATTGAACTCTTCTTAGATGACTAATTGTAGAAAGATAATTTGTTCTATCCAATAATTGCGTAACACCCACTCGTCCACGTCCCCAATTACCAGTTGCAATTGCATTATTCAGTTTATCAGAAATTATTCCAGGTCTAATAGCTGCAGCAACAGCATTAAGTCCTCGTTTTTGACCTGAGCGTTCTAATTGATACTTCATATCTCTAACTAGATTTCTAAATGCAGTTCGAAATAGATCTGCAAGCATTTGTCCAGCAAATTTGATTACTTTATTTCCATAATGATCTTTGTCGTCAGGGTCAATCCAGCCAAGTTTTAATTCAATTAATTTACAAGCGGCTTCACCTAAGAAGAATGCTTTTTCTTTTCTATTTTCTGGATGTTTTCCTAAGTGTGGTAGTAATCCCCAATCAAGTAAGGTTTCAGCTCTTTTAATTTGGAATTCTTCTAACATTCCAGGTGCAATTCTTTTACTAATGTAAACAATTGCATCTTTTGAAGTTGGAACATCACCAGCCTTTTCAAAAGAACCTTCTAGTTGATTTTGAATTTCATCAACCAGTGAAACTACACCTGCAATTTCCTTATCTGATTCTAAACCAAGTGCACGAACTAAAGTAACAATTGGTATATCAACAGGATAACCTGGAATTTTTGCAACAATTAAACCATCTTCTTTCATTATTAATTCCAGTTTTGCTCGATACCCAACAATAGATGAATACACTTTTGCTTTGAAAACTGCTTTACCACCAACTTTTTCTTTATCGACAATTATTTTATTGTAAGAAAGATCCTCTAAACCAACTATCACTCTTTCAGAACCGTTAATGATAAAATAGCCTCCAGGATCTTTTGAATCTTCACCATGATCAATTAATTTCTGATCAGTGAAACTATGTAAGATGCATGCATGTGATCTAACCATAACAGGCATATCCCCAATGTGAACATGTCTAGATTCTAATATTTTTCCATCCTCAACAACACTTGCTTCCATCATAACTGGTGCAGCATACGAAATATTCCTAAGTCTTGCTTCAGCAGGCGTAATGTGAGTAATTGAACCGTCAAGTTCCATCATTCTTGGTTTTTGAATTTTAATTTTTCCGAGCTGAATTTTGTAAGGATACTCAGCATTTTCAATATCTATATGCTCAACTTCATTGATAATACTTTGCAGACCAGCGTCAAGAAATTCATCGAATGAATTTAGATGTTGTCGGGCAATACCTTCTTGTTTCAAAATATTTTGAATTACTGTCCATTTAGAATTATTCTCAGCCATTATGTTTCCACCACATACCTATAGTAAATGCTCTCACCAGCTGTTCCACTTTTTCTAGTGATTTTTATCATATCACCTGGTTTTACACCAAGTCCTAAAATTGCAGGATCGTTAACAAAGATAAATGGCAAATCTGTAGGATTACAATTAAAATTTTTCAATACTTTAAGAGCTTCTTCTTTTTTCAAAATTTCATGTTTTGGTACAAATACATGATCTGGTACCAAAACTGGGATTTTTTTAGTAGCCATAAATTTTCTCTCCATGCATAACATTAGTTATAAAAGAAAATAGCTCAAACAAACTGAAAAAAAGTCTTTCTGAGGTTAATATATATTTAATTAGATTTCTTTAGAAAAAAACCAAAATTATCTCAGTAATCTGTTTTTTTTATTCTACCCTGGTTAAATATGACAAAATGTGACCTAGGTTATTGCATCTAAGTGTCAAAGTGGTTTTTTTAATTATGACTCTGGCAATTTTGCCAATTTATGCTAGTACTAGTACAGTATTTGCACAAGGTGGCATCTCAATTGAGGTTTCAACAGAAAAAGAATCCTATAATCCAGGAGAATCTATAGTAGTTTCTGGCGTGGTCAGTCCATATATTCCTGAACAAGATGTAATTCTACAAGTGGTCAGTCCAAGAAACAACATTGTTGAAGTTGCTCAAGTAGAAGTTGATCCCTATAATGGAATTTTCAATACAGAAATTCAAACGTCAATTGGAGGATCTTGGAAGCAATCAGGAGATTATGTAATCAGGGCATTTTATTTTGATGATACCAAGGCTGTAACACAATTTAGTTTTGGACTAAGTTCTGTTGGTGTAAAGGAAACACCTTCGAGTTCAGATGAATTGATGCAGGAGCAAACTGAAGAAGAAATAGATTCAACAGAAGTTGTTGGAGTTGAACGTGAAGGAGAAAATTCATTTTTAGTTGAGGGTGTTAATGTTAATTATACAATTAATGGTGGAAAAATTTTATCAATTATACCTGATGTAGATGAGACATCATTAATAATTAAAATAGAAACTACAAATGATGGACAGCTGCTAATTACATTACCAAATGATGTTATTGATGGAATATTTTTTGTCTTAGTTGATGGTGAAGAAACTAATTATGAAATGGAACTAAATACTAATTCAGCCACATTAATTATCCCATTTGTTGACGGATCAGAAGAAATTGAAATTATTGGTACATTTGTCATTCCAGAATTTGGTACTATAGCTGTACTAGTTCTGGCAATATCGATTATTTCAATAATTGCAGTAACTTATAAATCGAGACTTAGTTTGATGCCAAAACTCTAAAAAATTACATAATAGTATAAATATGGAAAATTTTTCTAACAATTAGATGAACGTTCAATCTATTGTACTACTAATGGCAGTTTTGTCAATTGGTAGTATGGGCATCGCTTCACAAGCATTTGCCGATCATCACGCAGGAGGTCAGAATATGCAAATTGACATATCAACTGACAGTGATACATATGATCATAATTCAACCATTGAAATTACTGGAACTGTAAGTACAGTAAGAGCTGGTGCTGCAGTAGCTATTGTAGTATCCGGACCAATGGGAATTGTTTCAGTTGATCAAGTCACCCCAAGTGCTGATGGCAGTTTCTCTAGTTCAGTAGG
>CAZKZG010000036.1:0-6966 GCA_964557215.1 uncultured Candidatus Nitrosopelagicus sp.
TGATGCACCTGCAAGTACTCAAACACCACCACCACCACCACCACCACCATCAGCTCCTGAACCAGAAGCTCAACAAACATCATCAGGTGGAGAAAAATCAAAATCACAATCTCTAGAAGATTATGAAAAAGACTATCTAGAACGACTAGAACAGAAAAAAGTTGACGATGCAAAAGCAGCAGCAGAAGCAGCAGAAGCAGAAGCAGCCGCATCAACGCAATCTAGCAAAGGTTCAATGCCAAAAGGCTGGAAACCATCCTAGCCACATTACTTTTCTTTTTTATATATTTTTAAAAATTTCCAAGACTTCATTAGAATGTCCTGCAGGTTTAACTTTTGGAAATACTTTGAAAATTTTTCCTTTCTCATTTACTAGGAATGTGCTTCTATTAATTCCCATAAATTCTCTACCCATAAATTTTTTCAAACCCCATACACCAAATTTTTTGCAGACATCAGTCTCAATATCAGATAATAGAATGTAAGGAATGTTCATTTTATCACAGAATTTCCTATGAGATGTAACATCATCTTTACTGATTCCAATTATTTCAATTCCTGCTTTTTTGAATTTCGAATAATTCTTTGAAAATTCATCAGCCTCAGTTGTACATCCGGGTGTAAAATCTCTTGGATAAAAGTAGATTACATGTTTTTTACCCTTAAAATCTGAAGATTTTATTAATTTTCCATTTGCATCTTCTAATTGAAATTTAGGTACAAGGCTTCCTTCCTCTATCATATCAAATCAACTTTTTTACTCTAATTTAATATTCTTTGTAATTAATTCAACTAGAATGTTTTATATGGATATTAACTGGGCAAAAATTTAATGGTTAATCCAAGAGCGTGGCTTGCAGAAGCAATTGCAACATTCGGTCTTGTGTTTTTTGGCCCCTTATCTGTAATCTTGGCAGTAGTTGCTTTTGGTGAGGGATTATCTATAGAAGCAATTATTATGATTTCATTAGGTCATGGAGCAGTTATTGCATTAATGGTCTATGCATTTGGGCATGTTTCAGGCGCACATATCAACCCCGCTGTAACAATTCCAATGATTATTACAAAAAAAATAGGGGTTGCTGATGGTGCTGGCTATATTGCATCCCAAGTAATAGGTGGAATAATTGCAACATTATCACTAATGGCACTATTTCCTGAAATTGGAAAGACGGTTCTTTGGGGAGGGCATGGTGGACCAAGTGAATTATTGAATTTCAGTATGGGTTCTGCATTTGTAGTTGAAATAATTTTAACATTTTTCTTAGTTGTAGTAATTTTTTTGACTGCGGTTCACAAAAAGGCAGCAAAAAGTGTCTATGGCGCAGCAATAGGAGGAATGGTCTTCTTGCTTCACTTAGTTGGTGTTACATTAACTGGTGCATCCATGAATCCAGCTAGATCTCTTGCACCAGCAGTAGCAACAGGTGATGCTGGTCCATTGGAACTTCAATGGTTATATTGGGCAGCACCAATCATTGGTGGTATAATTGCTGGCGTTATAATGAATTATGTCTATGTGAACAGAGCAGAAAAAGAAGCATAGTAATTCCCCAAACGTTTTTAACAATTTTTCCAAGTAAATTATTGGGCTCGTGGCTCAGCATGGATAGAGCGATTGGTTGCGGACCAATAGGTCGAGGGTTCGAATCCCTTCGGGCCCGTTTTTTTATTTTTCTTTTTCTTTTTCAGATTTTGTTTTATCCCACATATGCATATTGCCCCGCAGCAAGAATGAACCAACTATTACTGTAACTATACCAACTGCAACAAACATAATTCCTCTTCGAATAGAACCAAATTTTGACAATACTGGTATTTATGAGGTATTTATTAAGAACTTTTAGTGATGTAACATGCCTAGTCCAAAAAATATTGCTATATGGATGGCCATAATTGGTGGTGGAATTGGATTCTTTTTCTTTTATGGAATCGCTGCTGAATTAATGAGATAGTCTTTTAACTCAATTTTCCTGGAAAATTATCATGGAACTGATTTCTAATGAAATTAGAAGTTTTGTAAATTATCAGAAATTGGGATATGTTGCAACGGTTTCTGCTGACAACACACCTAATTTATCACCAAAGGGGACAATTATTGCAATTGATGGGTCACATTTAGCATTTGCAGATATACGGTCACCACAAACAATAGAAAATCTAAAGATGAATTCGTCAGTTGAAATTAACATAGTAGATCCAATTCATCGAAAAGGATTTCGATTTAAAGGCAACGGGAATATAACTGACAACGGGAAACAGTTTGAAGAAATTTTAGAGCAATACAAAAAAAATGGTGTTAAAAGTAAAATTAATGCCATTGTTATTGTAACTGTAGACACACTTGATGAAGTTACATCACCATCATATGATCTTGGAATAACAGAAGATGAACTTGTTTTAAAATGGAAAAAATACTATCAATAATCTTATTTTTGCGATTTTAATTTCTTCTTAGTTTCACTATGGGATTTTTTTTCTTTTTCCAGAATTTGTTTCATCATTTCTAATTCTTTTAGTGTTTTTTCAAGTTTTTTGTTTGTCGCTGCAATTACTTGACTAGCTGATTCTACAATATGCTTCGAACTACTGTCATCTTTTTTGACTTTTGACTTTGAATTAGATAATTGTTTTTTGATTAATTCTAATTCCTTTTTTCGCTGTTCAAGTTCCTCATTGACTTTATGTAATTCTACTTTTTGTGGATTCATATCTTCAAGTTCTTTTTTAATTTTTGATAATTCATTATTGGATTGCTTAATCTCCACCAGAATCTTTTGATGTTCCTCTTGTTTTGGGGCTAAATCAAATTCTGAATATGCAGATTTAATTTGTTTTTTTATATCTAAAAGTTGTTTTTTTGAAGACATTATTTGGCTGATAACATCTTGATATTCCTTTTTTGTTAATTCTAGCTTTTCTGTAATTGAATCAAAATGTGCTGTTTTTTCATTAATTTGAGTTTGTAAACTATGAGATTCAGTTTCCTGTTGCTCATTAATTATTTCGTCTGTAGTCTTAATTCTAATTTTCTCACTATTTTCTAATTCTGATTGCTTCTTTTTTCTATTTAGAAATCCCATTCTATCACTTTCTTCTAACCTTTCTAACAAATCTGAGATAAAAACCAATTCCTCCAATAATTATTCCAAAAATTAGTGAAGTAACACCCAGATCTGGTGTATCCCCATGAATTGTAGGTGCTATGAATAACAGTAATGCACCAAGTATTATTAGTGCAAACGCACCGCTTGACTGCTTTGGTCTATTATGTTCGCTATGAGCCATTTTCCCACTAAAGACATGCCTGTAAAGTTTTAGCAACTTTTGTCTTACCTATGTCTAAAATAAATGGTCCAATTTTTGGTCCCTGGTTTGATGAGAGAATAATTTGATACAAAACTCTGAAAAAGTTTTTTGGTGGAATTTCATTACTCTTTGCAATTTGATAAATAGAGTTTTGAAGATCTTCGACCGTTTCATCACTTTCTAATATCTGAACAAGTTCGTTCATTGCTTTTCTCATTTGATCATCTAACTCAATTTCAAATTTTTCAGAAATGTCAAATTCATTTGCAAAATTTCCTGCAAGTCTAATCAAATTATCAATTTTTGGATCTGTTTCCTTAATTGCATGATATTCAATGAGTTTTTTATTAACTCTATTTTCTTGATCATCCTTGAAAATTTTACAAAGTTCTAAAAGTAATCTATAATTTACACTTGGTTGAATCACGTCTGGAGGATTTAACAAGTTTACATATTCGTATAATCCTTTTAACTTGATCAATTTTGCTTCATTATCAATTTTTGTTTTTCCAAAGTATATTTTTTCTAATTCAGTATATTCATCCATTAATGATGGAATATCTTCAAAGCCTAATTCTCTTGCACCGGTGATTCTTTTGTACAACAGAAGTAGTATTGATTGTGGTGTTCCAAACTGTAGCCATTTTTGTGATGTTACAACATTTCCTAATGCCTTTGAAATTTTCTTACCACCTTTATCAAGAAACATTTCATATTTGATGTGGTGTGGGTGTGGAAAGTTAAGAATTTCATCTGATACCCAATCATTCACTTTGACTGAATCCATGATGTCTTTTCCATAAGCCTCAAATCTAATATCAAATGCATTCCATCTTGCTGCAAACTCAACTTTCCAAGCTAGCTTACCCAAACCCTTTGTAATATCTAATTCGCCTTCATGTTCACATCCTGTAATTTTGTGTGTTCCAATCTCAGAATCTTTACATCTGTACCTAACTTTCTTCTCGTCTTCAATGTAGTCATATGATTCAGTTGTGTATAGTTTATCACAATTTTCACATATCGGGAAATATGGTAGAACTGTTTGAAATTTTTGCTGACCTGTTAACTCTTCAACTTTATCTCCAATCTTTTTTCTATTGGCAAGTATTTTGTGAATTTGTTCGTTTAATAGACCATTTTTGTAGGTTTCATGTGCAGTTCTATGATCATATTTGATTTCAAGTTCATCTAATCCCTCTAGTAATAAACTACTCATATGTTGACCATATGATTCATGGCATCCCTTTGGATCTGGAATTGCAGACACTCTTCTTCCTATTTGATCATCATCAACATTTAATCCGTCTGGGATTTTTCTTAGTCCATCAAGATCATCAGAATATGCAATTAATTCTGAATTATATCCCAGATTCTCTAATGCAAGTTTTACACCATATGCTCTAACTGCATCACCTAAGCTCCCAATATGTGGAATACCTGATGCACCTAATCCACTTTCAACTCTAATAAGGTCTGTGTTTCTACCATGAGAGTTTTCTCTTTCTAAAAGTTCAGATGCTAACTTATCAATCCATGTTCCTTTACCAATAGTTTGATGTTCAGTCATTTTTATCATATTAACTCCTTTGAAACATATGGACCATAAATCTTGTAACCTAATTTTTGATAGTATTCCCTTGTTCCAACCGCACTAATCACTAAAAGTTTCTTTGATGAAAATTCATCTTTGGCAATTCGTTCAGCTTCAGCCATTAATTTTTTACCTAATCCTACATGTTGAAAACTATCCTTTCCCTGATTACCAATTTTTAATGATTTCCCAAAAACATGTAACTCTCTTACAATACTAACATCTTTATTAATTTCAGTTCTATGTGAATTTTTACTTGGATGTCTTAATCTTAAGAATCCATAGATGAAATCATTGGTATCTTTATACGACAGAAAAACCTCTTTTCCATCTGAGGAGTCATAGTTGATTCTTTCTAGTTCTATATCCAGATCAATGTTTTTCTTTTGTGCTAGACCTGCTTCTCTACATCGTATACATTTACATGAATAACCTTGTTTTTTCAAATTTTGATGTACCAATTGTCTTAAGTTTCCTATTTTTGGGCCATCAACAATTTCTATTGGAGATATTTCCCTTTGAATTCTCATTATTCTAACCCATCTAGGAACAATTTTCTTTACTTCTGTCAAGACGTTTAACATTTCTTCATCTGAATATGGTGTATGTTTACCAGATTCATAATCATCATAAAGTGGTGTATTTTTCAAAATCAATGATGGGTATATTTTTAGCATATCTGGTTTGAATCGTTCATCTTCAAATAACTGCTTAAAATCAGTAATGTCATCTTCAGGTTTCATTGTAGGGAGCCCAGGCATCATATGTGCAACTATTTTGTATCCTGCATCTTTTGCAATTCGAAAAGAATCGATTACATCATTTAGGTTATGACCTCTGTTAACGATTTCATATACACGTTCATGGAGACTTTGTACACCAATCTCAACACGTGTCACACCATAATTTAACATCATATCAACATGTTTTTGCTTACAATAGTCTGGTTTTGTTTCTATTGTAAATCCAACGTTTCTTATATTGGAATTTTCATTAGCTTTTTTTGCTTTTTCCAAATTTTCTGATTCAAAACCGTTTATTGCATCATAACACGATTTAATAAAATTACTTTGGTAATCTTCTGGCATAAAGAGAAATGTTCCACCAACAATAACTAATTCAAGTTTTGTTGGGTCGTGACCAAAAGAAATTAACTGTTCTAACTTGTTTGTGATTTGAATTTTTGGATCATATTGATTTTCAATCGCACTAATTGTAACCGGCTCTTTTCCTGTATAGCTATTTGGAGTGTTAAATTCTACACCACCTGGACAGTATGTACATCTGCCATGTGGACATGCAAAAGGTTTTGGCATTAGCGCAATAACTGCAACTCCTGATGCAGTCTTTACTGGCTTTTTCAAAAGAAGATTTTGTAATTTTCTAAAATTAGACGTGCTTGCCATTGAAAGAATTTCATAGTTTCTAGGTAGTCGATCTAACGAATATTTTAAACAGATTTTTTTAATTTCTGATTTTACTAGGCTATTTGTGGGTTCATCAATAGTAACAAGCTTTCTTGAAATCTCTTCACAGGCGTGTCTAAATGAGGTTTCTACTTTTTGCATTATCCTAACTAATTTACAACAACATAAAATGCTTTGATTTTTCTTTGTTATGCCTGCTGGTTCTAGTACAATGCTCTCTTTGCGTTTCTATAATCCATCCTCAACCAAATTGGTGTGATTATAGTTGTGACTGCTACCATGATAACAATTGTCGTGTATACATCTCCTGTTAGTACTCCTGATGATAATCCAACTCCTGCAACAATCAATCCTACCTCTCCTCTTGAAATCATTCCTATTCCTACTCTCATTCCTGCAGCTTTATTTTTCAAAAATAAGATTGATGGTAATCCACATCCAAATAATTTGGTTGCAATTGCAATTGCGATTACAACAGCACTTAACATCAATATATCTAAGTTTACAGTTGTGAAATTTACTTGTGCACCAATTATCGCAAAAAATAATGGTGCAAAAATCAATCCAATCCTACTAGCGTACTTCTCTACTTTCTGCAGTACTGCTGTAGCTGAAAGAGCCATTCCTACCGCAAAT
>CAZKZG010000037.1:0-5809 GCA_964557215.1 uncultured Candidatus Nitrosopelagicus sp.
ATAATAAAAACTCCAATACCACCAATTGCGGCCATTCCAGCCATTCCATAGATAATCATAACAGGGAATTCTCCTGTTGAAGTTGTTGCAAATCCTTCTGGAGGTGTTGGACTTACACCAAACACTTCACTATTTTGTAAAACATCAACTGATGCAAAACCACCAATGTGTACATTTGCCGAATCTGCAGATTCAATTGCTCTTATTGTGTAAGTTTTATCATCAGTAAATGTTGCTTCGTGTACTTTTTCTATTTGAATTCCTTCTCTAAGACTACTTTCGCCCATTGTATATGATGACCAAACTCTACCTGCAAGTTCATCTGATAATCCATATGTTCCTGCATCAACATTAATTCCTGTTGGGTCAAACAAAAAGTGCCAGTTTCCAAGTGGTTGTGCTTTAATTCCACTTGAATCAATTAATGGATAATTTAGTATTGTTTCTGCTTCAGAACCTTGAATAGCTGAATATAATGATGGTGCAGCTTGGGAAATATATGATATTGGAAGATTAATTTCATTATCAACTCCTCTGACGTTGATATCAACAGGACCATTTACTACAAATCCTCTCCAGTCCATATCAACTAATGCGGGACTATTACCTGAAAACTCTCTAATTATGTGACCTTGTAAATCAATTGTTAGTACAATTTTATAATCAATTGATGTGTTTAATCCACGACCAGTTAATTGTGCATTGTAGTCCATCTGCACATTAGTTACAACTGCATCACTGTTAGCAGTATTTTTTAGATAATAGTTAATTCGGTCTCTAATTTCATCGGATGTTATTGAAAATACTTTTGATGCTGTTTTACCTCTAAGTTCATCAGCAAGTTGACCACCTTCCTCATATTCTAGAAAAACTGTTCTTTGAAATTTTATTGTCGCAGTTGCATTTTGTTCTTCTGGAAGCATTCTAAACTCCATTTGAGCTCCAAATGCAGGAACTATTGCCATTGTGAACATGATAATTGCCATAAAAGATGTTAAAACAATTGCTCGAGACACGTAGTCGGTTTCCAATTAGGGTATATTAATCGTTTGACTGGAATATCATCAAGTCATTTGAAAAAGTAATATTGAGTGTTGTATTTGCAGAATTGGTTTAGTGATAATTATGATAACGGTATTAGCTGGTGGAACAGGTTCGGTAAAACTTGTACGTGGTTTAGCATCTCAGAGAAGTGACATTACTGTAATAAGCAATGTTGGAGATAACTATTGGCTTTATGGCATGTATGTATGTCCAGACATTGATACTATCATCTATGGTTTGGCAGGAATACTAGATGAATCACGTGGTTGGGGTGTAAAAAAAGATACGAATAATTTCTTAAGACAAATGGAAGTTTTTGGCGAAGAAACATGGTTTAGAGTTGGAGATAGGGATGCTGCAACTCATTTAGTCAGAACTAATATGCTAAAAAATGGAAAGAATCTTTCTGACATAACACAGTGGATGTGTGAAAAATTTGCTGTTGAATCTAAAGTGGTACCAATTACAGATAATTCTGTTGAAACACGAATTACTTCAAACAATGAAGATCTTCATCTTCAAGAATTTTGGGTGAAGCATCGTGGTAAAGGTCCAATAGAAGGAATTCAATATGTAGGTGCAGACAAGTCACGACCAAATCCTGCTGCTATAAATGCTATTCAAGATTCTGAGATGGTAATAATTGCACCTGGTAATCCATTGACAAGTATTGGTCCAATGCTTGGAATTAAGGGAGTAAGAAAGGAGTTATCAAAAAACAGGAAAAAAGTTATTGCAGTTAGTCCAATTATAGGAAATAAATCATTTAGTGGTCCAGCAGCTCAATACATGGAAGCTGCTGGTATACAAGTTTCAGTTTTTGGTATAGGACAAATGTATGCGGATGTATGTTCTAAATTAGTAATAGATACAAAAGATAGTTCACAATCTTCCAAAATTGAAAGTATGGATATGAAAGTTTACGAAACAAAAATCAAAATGACCAATAAGGCATCTGAAGAAGCTCTTGCATCGTTTATTCTAAAACAAATTAAATGATAGTTTGAAAACTTCTGCTATAATTCCAATTAAATCATTTTCTAGAGCAAAAACTAGACTTAACCTCAATCCAGAAAAAACTCAAATATTTTGTCAGTTAATGCTTGAAGAAGTTTTAGATACTGTCTCAAAATCTGACTATATTCAAAAAATAATTCTTGTATCAAAGGAAGAACAAGCATTTAAAATTGGTAAAAAATTTCAATGTGAAGAAATTTTTGATGCCAATGAGTCAGGTGTCAATGAAGCAGTAAATCTTGCCGATTCTTGGATATCTGAAAATCAATTTTCACAATCGGTTGTGCTTCCACAAGATATTCCATTTATGACTACATATGATATTGAATTCCTTTTCAATTTTGATATACGTGATAATTCCGTCATTGTTGTTCCTTCTAGGCATTTTGATGGTACAAATGCGTTAATTCGTACTCCTGCAAATATTATGAAAACAAGGTATGATGAAGGGAGTTATAGATCCCAATTTGAGTCGGCAAAAAAACAAACAAATCATTATTCATTGGCATTAATCGAAAGAATAATGCTTGACATTGATAGTATGTCAGATGTTGATTTTGCACTAAAAAAAAATATCAAACCTACTATATGTCAGAAGATTAGAGAAATCTTTGAAATTTAGGGTGAGAAATCTTAGGATTTATTGGTAATAGAATCCTCATTTTTTGAATTAATAAAATTCATTACTATTACTGCAATTGAAATGATACCAGTCAGAACTAGGATTATTTCAAGAGTATTAATCATAGAGTGTGAAATTGCAGTTGTAACAGATATTCCATTAACTTCTGAAATTACAAAAACATATGAAAATATGAAGTAATTTGTTGCCCAATGAATCAATATTGCAGAAATTAATCCGTACCTATAGTATACCCATCCAATAATTATCCCACTAGCCGCAGCTTGTGCAAACTTACCATTACTCCATGGTTCACCTGAGATTAAATGAGCAGCACCAAAAAAAATTCCAACCAAAGCAATTATGAAAATTGTTTTTTTATGATCTGGAATATCTAAATTTCGGTATGGATGCCAGAGTGCTTTAAAAAATCTTCGAACAGATGATCTGTACGAATAAATTGCAAATAATGGAAATCCAATTAACATTACCCTAAAACCAATTTCTTCAGTTATCGGTGCTATTGTTACAGCTAGAAATAACATCAAGTCATTTGCAGATTCTGGTGGTTCTGTAACAATACCAAAACTTTCTTGTATGAAATTTATTATGCCTGAAACTACAACAAGAACTGAGAACCATTTGATAATTGTTATAATATAATTTGTATCCACAAAGCTTTTCTCTTTAGTCAATAGTGAATTTATAGTGCTGAGAAAATTCTTTTTTGGTCCTAATATTGAAATTGAAAATAAAATTATAAAAAAACTCCATAGTACAATAAACGCATCTCCTATTTGATATTCAAATGGTATTGCCATATTGATTCCTGCTATAAACACATCAAATTTTTCTAATGGAAAACCAAAATCAATGTCGTCCCCAAGTTCTGAATCAAAAACCACATAAGCACCAATTGGGAATGATACTATCATTAAACCAAATACTATTGAGATTAGAGCCGAATATGGAATACCAATTGTTTGAATAAGATTTGTTAAGAATGTCACACCGATTCTAATGAAGCTCAATTATATCTTCTGCGAACCCAAGATTAACAAGAGTGTCTTTTATTGTATCTCTGTGGTCACCTTGGAGAAAGATGTATCCTTCTTTGGTTGTTCCACCACATGCATACTTACTTTTTAGTTGCTTAGCAACGTTTTCTAAATTATTGATTTTTGGATCTAATCCTTCAATCATTGTTCCCTTTTTTTTGAAACGTCTAGTTTCTAATCTAATTATTATATGGTTACTATCTTTATCTAAATCTCCACAGGCGCATAAGTCATCGGGAAGTCCACAAGTGTTACAAATTACCGCCATTATCTCGTGAAATTATTCAGTACATACTATTAAGCCTTGGTAAGGCTCCTATTTCATAATAATAACTAAATTTTTTATGCACTAAATTAATGATGATTATGTCAAAAGACATCACAAAAAAGGCAGTTGATTTACTACTTGGAGGTGCTACTTTACTAAGTGAACCATGTCCATATTGTAAGGGAGTAAGGGTTATGAAAAATGGAAATGCATTATGTGCTAACTGTGGTCGTGAACCAGAGAAACAAATTACTGAAACAGAATCAGACAATTCCACCTCCCCAACTTTAGAGAAATTAGAAAAAAAAATGGTAGAACTTTCAGATGAACTTACAAATGAGAAATCATACGAAAAACAGCAATCTATCTTAAAATCAATTAATTCCATTATTGAAACAATGGGGAAACTAAAAAAATAAGACAAAAGTTTTTATTCTAATTTCCTTGAGCCAAATTAAATGGCAGAAAAGAAGAAGAGTAGTCCTTTACCTGCATCTGGTGCAGGTCTATTAAGATTCTTTGAAGATGAAACTAAAGGAGTTAAAGTTAATCCAAAAATCGTTATAGTTGTTCCAATTAGCTTGATTGCTGTATCTTGGCTAATGGATCTTTTGTTCATACCATGATCTATTATGTCTGAACAAGATGATGTAAGTAAGATACAGAAGCGGTATTCATTAACTCTACTTAATCCATCATCACACTATATTTCATTAATAATTTCAGTGATTGTTGCAGGAATTATGGCAGCATTTGTGTCATTTACATATCTAAATATGACTAATGTTATTTTTGCTGTTTTCAGTGTTGTTGGTGTACTTGTAGGAACACAATTTTTAGATATTTTATTTGCTAGACATAAAGAATATTCAAAATCATTACATGTTTCATTATTTGGTAATGGGTTATTTTTTGTAAGTACACTAATTGGATTTGGTGCCATGATGTTGTTCGCCAAAGATAATCTTGACTTATTCTATGTTACAATAGGAATGTTTGTTTTTGCTAGTTTTAGAATTGGAATATTCACAACTATTCTTGGAGCAAGTTTGAAAAAAGCATGGGGTGTTGCATTCATTCAACCATTGGCAATGTATCTAGTTTTAATTCCTCCTACAATGTGGATTGACTCATTGACTAATCCATTAGCACTATTGTTTGGTGCTGTATTTTTAGGATTGGCAACTGGTTGGAGTTATTTTACAGATAGAGCAGGTAGACCTGCAGTTGATAGTACACATGAATTAATTCAAGCATATGTGACATCCGCATCAAAAAACGATCCAACAGAAATGGAGCAAATTATTGAGCGAAAATCAAAACCTTCAACTGTATCAACTACGCAAATCAAATTTCAATCAAATGATAAACAGGTGAGATTCAGTATGGTTTTACCAGACATTCATCCAGGGCCATTTCATCCAGTTGGAGGAAGTAACATTCCATATCTAATTTACAAAAATATGGATTCAACTGCTATGGTAATGCATAGTATTTCAAATCATGATCTTAATTTACCAAGTCAAGAGGAGGTAAACAATTATCTTACTAGTATATCAGACAGTCAAGTTCTAAGAAATGGAGTTGGTTGTACAGAACCAGTTAGTGTTCAAATTAACAATGCAAGAGCTGGTGGATTATTATTTGATAAAACTGCATTATTATTTTTGTCTCTGTCACCACATGGAATGGAAGACTTGACAATGGATATTAGAACTCAGATCGAACAATTTGCAAAAAATAGAAATTTTGAACAAGTCATGATTGTAGATACACATAACGCAATGGGTGATGAAATTT
>CAZKZG010000038.1:0-4572 GCA_964557215.1 uncultured Candidatus Nitrosopelagicus sp.
GTCCCCCAACAAATGCTTCTGGTGCAACATGACCAACCATAAACCCACGAGTTCCTCCTGAGAATCTACCATCTGTAACCATTGCAACTTTTTTTCCTAATCCTTGACCAACAAGAGCAGCTGTGGTAGCAAGCATTTCTCGCATACCCGGCCCACCTTTTGGTCCCTCATAACGAATCACTACAACATCACCTTCATCAATTTTTCCTTTTGCAACTGCATCAAACGCTAATTCTTCCCGATCAAATACTTTGGCAATTCCTGTAAATTCAGTCATCTCTACACCTGCTGTTTTGATCACAGCACCATCAGGTGCTAGTGTCCCTTTCAGTATGACTGCTGTACCAACATTATGGATTGGGTTTTCTGCTGATTTAACTATCTGCTGTTCCGGTGAATCTGGCATTGAAAATTCATTTATATTTTCTTGTAAAGTTTTTCCAGTAACTGTTATTGTATCACCATGAATCAAATTTTTGTCTAAAAGTTTTTTTAACACAAATGGTATTCCACCAATCTTATCTAAACTGTTCATTACATAACTTCCTCCAGGTTTCATATCTGCAAGATGTGGAGTTTTCTTTCTTATTCTTTCAAAATCATCATATGTTAATTTTATTCCAGCTTCATGTGATAATGCAAGTAAATGTAAAATTCCATTTGTTGAACCACCAACTGCATTTAACATTGTAATTGCATTTTCAAATGCTTCAAACGTAAGAATTTCTAGAGGTTTAATTCCTAATTGTAATAGATTTGCACATGCCAGACCAGTATCATAAACAATTTTTTCTCGTCTATCATTCTCAGCTGGAGGGCTTGCACTTCCTGGTAATGCCAAACCTATGGCTTCTGAGATTGACGCCATTGTATTTGCGGTAAACATTCCTCCACAGGACCCAGCATTTGGGCACGCAACATCCTCAATATTTTTTAATTCTTCTAATGATATTTTTCCTGCATCATACGATCCTACTGCTTCGTAAACGTCAACCACTGTTAGCTCTTCTCCGTTTAACATTCCTGGCATAATTGTTCCACCATAAACAAATATTGATGGAAGATTCAATCTGGCCATAGCCATCATTGTACCTGGTAGACTTTTGTCACATCCTGCAATTCCAACTATTGCATCATACTGATGTGCACGAACCATTAATTCAATAGAATCTGCTATAACCTCTCTGCTGATCAAAGATGATTTCATTCCTTCGTGACCCATTGCTATTCCATCACTTACTGCTATCGTGCTAAATTCTCGTGGTGTTGCACCTCCATCAGTTACCCCTTGTTTTGCTTTTTGTGCTAGAGATGGTAAATGTATGTTACATGGTGTGGCTTCATTACCTGTATGACAAACACCGATAAACGATTTGTTCAAATCATCATCAGTCAATCCCATGGCTTTGTACATTGCTCTATGTGGTGCCCGGGAAGTTCCTTCAACTACATTTCTACTTGAGATAGTCATTTTATTTTTTGTTGAGTATTTGTGCGTCTAGTTCAGCTAATTGCTCTTCAATCTCATCTTGTGTTTCTGCTCCATATGAGATTAAGATTCTGTCATCTTCTTGTACTACATATTCACGAATGTCACTTACCGGTTCATGATTGATGAAATACTTTAAGGAATAATCTTCATTTGTACAAAATTGTCTACCATCTGCAAATATGAAACATCTATCATTTAGACCAATATTTAATGAATTGAACAAAAATTCTAATTCAACACCTGAAGCATGTCTGTGAATTGTGTCACCATCCTGGTCTTCAAAATGAATCCATGCAGTTTTTACTTGGTAATTTGGCAAAGAAAAATCAAACTTGTCACCAAAAATTCTTACCAATAATGAAGCATGTTCATGCTCGTCATTCAGTATGCCTGCATTTTTTGGTGCGCCAGGTGCACTTGCATCCATGGTAACAAATTCATATGCAGCATATCCACCTATTGCTGCAATTATAGCTAACACACCTATTGCCTTTAGATTACCACTTCTCTTTTGCGCTGTGCGTTTCGCAGCAAAACTTTCTCGTTCTTCTTCACGTCTCTCTCTCCTATTTTTGCCCAATTCATACTGAATTTGAAAATGGGACTATTAAATTGATTGAGAACTACCAAAATGGATTACTGGGTCACATTCTTTGTAATTAAGGGATATTCAAAATACTATATGTATAGTGTGAAAAATAGTTAATATCCTAACAAGAATAAATTAGGAAATGAAGAAAAATTCTACAAAACCAGATTCTGTTAAACTATATAAAATACGGAAAACTTTGAATGAACTTTCACAGCAAACTGGGCATGGAACTGAGCTTATTACGGTTTACATCCCAAAGGGGAAACAACTTCATGAGGTGATCAATAATTTACGAGAGGAGCAAGGTACCGCTGACAATATAAAATCTGATTTAACTAGAACGCATGTTGTTGATTCACTATCAAAAGTACTTCAAAGATTAAAGCTATACAAGAAAACACCCGATCGTGGATTAGTAATTTTTTGTGGTGCATTACCTCGAGAAGGCGGTGGTCCACCAGGTAGTGAAATAGTTAAGGTTTTTGAGATTGATCCACCAAAAGACCTAACAACATTCCTTTACCGCTGTGATGATCATTTCCATGTTGACATTCTAAAAGATATGCTAAAGGATGACAATATGATTGGAATTTTAGCTATTGATGCAAAAGATGCCGGGTGGGGAATTTTACATGGTGACAAGTTAGAAGTTCTCAAGGAAACTGGCTCTGGTGTTGCAGGTAAACATAGGCAAGGTTGACAATCTGCAAAAAGATTTCAAAAATTACGTGAAATGGAACTAACATATTATTTTAATCGTGTTGCTGCTATAACACGAGAATATTTTATTGATATTTACAAAATCAAGGGATTGATTATTTCAGGACCAGGTCCCACTAAGGAGGATTTTATTAATAATAATTATCTAGAATATAGGTTACAAAATATGATTCTTGCAACAATTGATGCATCATATTCTGGTTCAGAAGGAATACGTGAGGCATTTGCTAAATCTGGTGACATACTATCTGATTTCAGAATGGTCGAAGAAAAAAATCTAATTGAAAAATTGTTTGAGCAAATTAACTCGAATACAGGTCTTGGAAGTTATGGACTAAATGAAGTAATTGAAATGTTAAAAAATAATATTGCAGACACAGTTATTGTTACTGATGATACTGATCTTTATAGAATTGAAATAAAATGTAATAGATGTCAGAATGTTCGCGATGAGATTTTAGAAAGACCACAAATTATTCCAAGAAAAACTCAACTACTGACAGAACCATGTCCAAGCTGTAAAGGAATGGACATCACAATATCAGAACAAGACATAGTAGATTATCTAGCATTAATAGGAGGTCAAACAGGAACCAAAATTGAAGTCATTGCAGGTAAAGCTGAGCATGGTGCAATGCTTGCAAGTCTTGGAAAAATTGCAGCAATTTTACGTTATAATCCAAATTTCAATTAATATTAAAAACACATTTTAATCTTCTCAGATAATTCTTGGAGTTCTGAATTTTTTGGTATGTTTCGTTTTGTCCAAACAGTTCCTTTGTGAGAGTATCGTGGAATAATATGGACATGAACATGTGGGATTATTTGTTTTGCAGCCTTACCATTATTTTGAGCAATACTAAATGCATCAGCACCAGTTGCCTTTTTCACAGCAATTGCTATGACTGGAACTAATGAAAATAATTCCGCAACCTGTTTTTTTGGCATTTCTGTAAGTATTTCATATGGTTTTTTTGGAATTACCAAAGTATGCCCGTGATCAATTGGATATTTATCCAAAATAGCAACATGATTTGAGTCCTCATAAACAAAGAATCCAGGAATTTTCCTTTCTATGATCTGTGTAAATATTGATGTCATAGATAATTTGAATGAATTTTTGATATAAAGTATATGGAATTCAATTTGGCGATATCATGTGTAAATTATCACCAGCCTTTTATGTTCTGATTTGGCAAAATGCTTATGAATAGTTCAATTGGTTTTGGATTACTCTGTTTATTTTCCTTATTCATACTCCCACTTGCTTTTGCAGAAAGTGAAACAACAGTACTTGTGAATTATAACACTGACGCTCCAGGATGTGAAATAACAGATACATGTATGACACCAAGTCTTCTAAAGGTCAACACAGGCACTGTCATCAATTTTGTAAATGAGGATACAGTAATGCATACAATTACAAGTGGTTCACCCTATGATGGTCCCTCAGGAGATTTTGATAGTGGGTTAATAGGTATAATTACTTCTGATAATAATACATTTTCAAAAAAGTTCTATGAGGTTGGAACATTCAATTATTTTTGTATGATACATCCATGGGCTACCGGAACAATAGTTGTTGAATCAGACAAAAGTGTTGAGGAAGTTCAATCTACAACTGAACCTGAATCTACCGAAGGCGGTGGATGTCTAATTGCAACTGCAGCATATGGCTCTGAAATGGCACCACAGGTACAGTTCTTGAGAGAAATTCGTGATAACACAGTACTACAGACACAGTCTGGCACATCATTCATGACAGCAT
>CAZKZG010000039.1:0-6498 GCA_964557215.1 uncultured Candidatus Nitrosopelagicus sp.
GCTTCATCATAATATTTGAAGTATCGTGGTAAATTGAAATACATTGTATTTGGAGGATTATCTTCCATGTATTTTCTAGTTCTCTGATTAATACAGATTGGTGAAATTCCAGGTGGACATGCAAATGCTTTCTGACCACCAGTCATTGCAATATCAATTCCCCATTTATCCATGTGAAGTTCTTCGCCTCCAACAATAGAAACACCATCTAATACATAATAGGAATCATTTCTTGATGTTAGATCTTTAATTCTATCAAGATAGTTAATCATGGTACCAGTTGAGGTTTCATTCCAAACACAATAGAATGCTTTAACATCTTTATTATTATCAAATGCTTCTTTAACTTGATCAAATGTTGCATTAACACCTGGTTCAGTTTCAATTCTAATTGTTTGACCACCTGCCCATTCAATCTGTTGGGCTAAACGAGAACTAAATTCACCGTTAACTGGGATTATTACTTTATCATCTTTTTTTATTAAATTAACAACGGAACATTCTGTTGCACCAGTACCAGATGCTGAAAGACAAACTGCATCTCCTTCTGTTTCAAAAATTTTTTTTGTATTATCTACACATTCCTCATAAAGTTCTACAAAATCATCAATTCTATGATTAATAGATCGTGTGACCATTGATCTAGTTAATCGTTCTGGAACGTTTGTTGGTCCTGGTAACATTACTAAATATTCCAAATTATGTTCTCCTATTGCAAGGCTGTTTTGTAGGTTATTTATAATTAAAGATCTTCAAGTCTACTTTTTGCACCAATCTTTAACAACACATTTCTTGTACCATCTGGAACAAATTCCTGCCAATTATCATCTGCAAGTATCATTTGCCTAATGTTTGAACCAGAAAGATTCTGGCGAGATTTGAGTTGAACAGAAATCACATTTTTTCCACGTTTTCCAAAAAGTTCATGTGTAAAATCATCATTAGAAAAGACTAGATCATATTCTGGAATTATTTCATCAATTGAATGTGTCCATTTTGAATGATCGTTAGAATCTGGAATATATTGAATTGAGACTCGCTGAAGAGTTTTATCATTCAATGACGAAATAATCATTTCTTTACGCTCGTCTGCGGTAAATGGATTTCTGATTTGATTACTTTTGTTTGAACTACCAATTCCGATAAAAAGCATATCAACTTTTGATAGTGCAAAATTTACTGCTTCAAAATGACCTAAGTGAAAAGGTTGAAATCTACCAATTAAAAGACCATTCATAATAATATTATTAGAAGATATAATTTAAAAAAATATCAGATTTGACCGCCTGAATTTAGTAATGCTGCTAAAAATAGTATGATCACTGATAAAACAACGGTAATTTCACCTAAGATGATAATTTTTTTTCTAAGTGATTGTAGTTCTTGGTCTGAAATTTGTTTTGACATGATTTTATCTTCAACGTCCTTTCGAATTACTCTTACATGAATAGCAAAGGTTCCAATAAGTGCAGCAACTAGAATTATTTTAATGATCAGAATGTTTCCATAACTTGATTCAACTAATAATTCAGATTTCTGTAAAATGAGATGTGCTTGATAAATTCCTGTTGCCATTAAAATAATTAATGCAGGGACAGCAATTTTGTTAAAACGTCTGCCAACTTTAATCATTAATTGTAGGCGTTCTTCAACTGGCATAGACATTTTTTTTAGTATTGGTGCAAAAACTGCGCCAATAAATAGTGATCCCCCAACCCAAATTGCAGCACATGTAATGTGTATCCAAGTAAGTACTGCTTGTTCTATTGCCATTGCAAATACAAAAGTACCGTGTCTATTTGATTCTTGACAACGTTTTTTAGTACTTTAGGCTTCAGAAAATTGAAATGAAACCTCCAGGACGAATAATTCCAGTTATTGCTATTCTAGCACTATTAGCATTAATGGGGGGAGGAGTTTATTATGCTAGTTTAGATAATGAAGATTTAGAAAGTGCTACAATAGAATTAACATCAGTAGAAATTTTGGAAGTAAATAGTATTGAAAATACTGCTACCCTAATAGTTACATTTACAGTTACTAATCCTAGTGATCTAACATTTACTGTACCAGTTATTACTTACGAGCTATATGCAAATGGAAATTCTATTGGTTCGGGCGTATACTCAACAGAAGATGTTGCAATGCCAGGACGAGCTGCATTTTATCCTGGAACAGAAATTCCATTAGATAATTGGTTTTCTTTAATCTTGACAGATAAGAATCAGAACGAGTATAATGCTATCATTAGTGGTGAAACAATGGAGTATGAGGCATCAGGTATTCTTACAGTAGAGTCTGCATGGAGTATTGTAGAGCCAGAGTTTGATACACGAAATTAACCTTAGAAAAAAATTAAAAAAATGGGCCGAGTGAGATTCGAACTCACGATCACCGCCGTGTCGAGGCGGTATCCTAACCAACTAGACTACCGGCCCGTGTACAGAAAAAAATGAATTGCCATTATTAACGTTTAAGAGAACAACAAATGTATACGATTAATCTTGATAGTTTCTATGAATGAAGAGTTTTCAGAAGCCGAAAAAGCTGGATTTTACAAGGCAGTTTACTCTAGGAGAGACGTTAGATCTCATTTTACATCAGAATCCATTGATGAAAAAGTGTTAACAAGAATTCTCAATGCTGCGCATCATGCACCATCAGTTGGTTTTTCTCAACCTTGGAATTTTATATTGATTAAAGGTCCGAAAACAAAGAAAAAAATTAAAGAATCGTTTGAAATAGAACATAAGATTGCATCAGAAAAGATTTCTAACCCAAAGAAATCTGAATACTTGTCTTTAAAATTAGAAGGGATTATGGAATCACCTGTTAACATATGCATTACATATGATCCAACTAGATTTGGTCCATTTGTAATTGGAAGAAACAGCATTCCTGAGACTGGAATATACAGTGTGTGTTGTGCCATACAAAATATGTGGCTTGCTGCAAGAGCGGAAGGAGTTGGATTAGGATGGGTAAGCATTCTATCAAATCAAGTATTAAAAAACGAACTAAATTTACCTGAACATATAATTCCTATAGCATATGTTTGCCTTGGACATGTTACAAAATTTGAAACAAAACCTGATCTTGAACGTGCAAAATGGTTGCCGAGGTTGAATCTAGATGAGGTTGTATATTATGAAAAGTGGGAACAAAAAGTGGATTCAGACTGGGATCTGATTCAAAATTATATTAAAACTAACTTGGATTACGCTTAAATAATTTCACGTTTGTTTTTTGCTGGGCTTGTGGCGCAGAGTCAATTTTGACGCGCAGTATGGATAGCGCAGTTGCCTCCTAAGTAACAGGTCGAGGGATCGAAGCCCTCCAAGCCCGTCTAATTTTTTCTAAAAGTCATTTTAGTTTAAATTATCTTCAAAACAAACTAAATTGTGAAAATTGTTGTAATATCTGGTAGCCCAAGAAAAAATGCAATTACACAGATAATGATGAAGTATGTTTTTGACTATACAAAATCAAAAAATGAAGATACAAAATTTATCAATTTATCAGAAGATGGATTTGATTACTACCACGGATTTCTAAATGAAGTAGAATATGGTGAGAAAACACTACAAGCTGCAAAAGATATTACAGATGCAGATGTTTGGTTGATAGGAACGCCAATTTACAATTCCATGTTTAGTGCAGCGCTAAAGAATATTTTTGAATTTATCAATTATAAACAGACTCAAGGTAAAACTGCAGGTTTGGCAATTTTGGCATCAGGTAATATAGGATTTACAGATGTTCAAACACTTTTGACGCAACTAATGTCTTACTTTAAAGTAATAACAAATCCTAGTTCTGTCTTTGTAACTGCAGATACCATTGAAGATGGAAAGATAATTTCTGAAGAAGTTAAATCTAGATTAAATGAATTAGTTGATAGTACAATTGCACTGTCTAGAGCTGAGTAATCTAAATCAAGATTCAATCTGATATTATGTATAATATATTAACATAAAAAATAACTATTCATTAGAAAATGGAAGAGAAATTACGGTGTGAATGTAAGTGTCATTTTGGTGGTGCTGTTAGCTGCCCTAGTTGTAAAAACAAACATGAACAGGGAATAAAGTGTGAACATTGTTATTAATTATTTTTGTGATGCAAGAAGTTTGAGATTATAGATTTCAGCCCTAATAGATTCAATTTCTACACGAGTTTTTAGACTTGCAATCTCCTTTTTTAGACGATTAATTTCATCATTGTTGTTAATCTCTTTTAGATCATCACCAAGATTGATTTTGTATGTATTAATTTCCTGTGGTGTTAATTCGTTGTGGTTTTTTTTTTCATCGTGTGATGACCCATGATTATAGTCTGCTGCTTTTTGTGCAATCCAACATATGAATACCAAAAACCACATGGTTGGGATTGCCATTGCAAAAATAAACCACAGATCAGCTGGCATTATGAAATAAAGACCAGTTAGAACAACTGCAAAAACTCCACAAACTAGAGTTGCAAGATGGTTTTTTACATGTCCCATTGAGTTTTGTCGAGATTTCTAGAATATAACGGTAATGCTAATTATTACTAAAAATTTTGGGTGTAAATAAAAAGGATTTACTCTTCTGAGATTTTTGTATCCGAAGTCTGCTTTGTTTCAGATTGCAAAATTTGAATTTTCTCTAATAGTTCATTTCGCAAATCACGTGCAACTCTTCGGACAGTTGGTCTTGGAACACCTAATTCGGTAACCACAGTACTGTAAATATCTTGTTTGTCTTTTAGTCCTTTTTCTAAACAAGAGTTAATTGCTGCTTTGATAACTGTGCTTTGGTTTGTACGATTCACAAAAACAGTCTTTTGTCGATCTATATAAGATTATCAAAATTTTCTAGAAAAAACTAATTTCGGATCATGAACTAAAAAATTTTTATAGCCCAAAAATAATTTTATGCTTATTTCAGAAATTGTTATATGCTAATTAATTTTCTTACAAAAGATTCTTATGATAATTAATTTTCTTCGTCATATTGACGAAGGCTTTAATTGAAACAAATTTTGGTAATATTGAATTTAGTCTACTTCCAGAATTGGCGCCTGAGACTGTAAGAAATTTTGTCAAGTTAGCCGAGTCGGAATTTTACAATGGAAGTCTTTTCCATAGAGTTATTCCTGGATTTATGATTCAAGGCGGTGATCCGAATACAAAAAAACCAGAATTAAGAGCCCAATGGGGAACAGGAGGTCCTGGATATACAGTAAATGCAGAGTTTAGTTCAAGATCACATTTGAGAGGTATTGTATCTATGGCAAGAGCAGCTGATCCTAACAGCGCTGGATCACAATTCTTCATAGTTACAACAGACAGTACATTTCTTGATAGAGAATACACTGTGTTTGGTGAAGTGACACAAGGTATGGATGTTGCAGACAAAATTGTTAACTTACCTAGAGATCAGACTGATTGCCCTCAAGAAGATGCAAAAATGCTCAAAGTCACAATATCAGAATAAAACAATGAAAACTCCTATTTGGATTTTAAGTTTAGTTATCATACTTTCAATTATTCCCTTTGCTTTTGCAGATATACCATTTGACAAAATCGCAACACAAGAAATTAGAATTTATGTTGAAAATGATTCAACTGCTCATGTAGAACACGAAATACAAGAATTTACTGGTAGTGCTAAGGTTGAATTTCTTGATGGACACTCAAATCTGAATGTACCGTGTCTTCTTTCTTGCCCATATGAACTTGATAATGCAGAGCAAAATTTTGAAAAATCAGAATACATGGTGTTAAAGCAATATCCTCAATTACAAACTGACTATACTATAAAATATGATTTAGAAAATGTTATGGAGTTAAACAATGGATTGTGGAGCTGGGATTTTTCAGCAAATTATACACCTGGATTTTATTTTAATGAAGGAATAGATATTGTCTTTATTAATTCTACTCCAATAGATATTTCTGAGGCTCCAGGAATTAAATGCCTAGGTTCTGGTGGCTCAAGTTGCAGTATGTTGCTCGAATTTTTTGATTTGGATGATACCAGTTCATCAACTTTCTATGAACCATATCTGGTAATTCAAACAAATGACAAAATTTCTGATCTTGAAATTCTTGAAAACGAATATGGTGTAAACATGTTAAAATTTGATATAAATAAAAAAGGACAACATGTGTTGATTGATGTTCCAACAAAGGCGATAATCGGAGAAATTGGTGTTTTTATTTTTGATGGAGATGGACAACCACTTAACACTGATAGAGAAAGACTCTTTACTTTTGAAAAAGATGCTATAACAAAATTAGTTTTTAGAGCTGGAAATACTGGAAGTGTTTGGATTGCTGGTTTAGATCTGGAACTTCCTGAATCCGTAGAAAAAGGCGGTGGATGTCTAATTGCAACTGCAGCATATGGCTCTGAAATGGCACCACAGGTACAGTTCTTGAGAGAAATTCGTGATAACACAGTACTACAGACACAGTCTGGCACATCATTCATGACAGCATTCAACACATTCTAC